>JAEZZN010000077.1 GCA_023418535.1 Bacillota bacterium
AAGAATCGCTACACCACTTCCTCCATCCTCAACATCACTGTTAACGACTTGTGGTTCACTACACTTGGTGGTAAATACCTGTGGTTGGTTTATCTCCAACTGAATTCGTGCCATGCCCGGCACACAATAAAACACGTTATCAAATTAATAACGTGTTATTATAAACTAATATAATTATTCCAGTCCTTTGTCATTAAATAACTTTCGTAATGACTTAGAATCCTTTGTCAAACTTTTAATACTAAGCTTATTAGCTTTATCATTTGCTATCCGTAAATTATTTTCTGATTTAAGTAAATTTTCTTTTGTCTTTTCTAAACTCTTAATACTTTTATCTATTTCATCAATAGCAGTCTTAAATTTTTTCGCAGCTAATTCATAATTTCTTCCAAAGTCTTGTTTAAAGTTTTCCATGCTTTTATGGAAGTTTTCAATATCAATTTGTTCATTTTTCATCTTTATGATTTCTTTTTGTAATTCTACATTATTCATTGCAGAATTCTTTAAAATTGATATTAGAGGAATAAAAAACTGCGGCCTTACTATATACATTTTTTCATATTTATGTGACATATCACATATACCCAAATTATAAAGTTCATTATCTTTCTCTAACATGCTTACTAAGACAGCATATTCACATCCTTTTTTCTTCCTATCTTCATCAAGTTTTTTTATAAAGTCTTCATTTTTATGCTTTGTTGCCGTAGTATCTGATTCATTTTTCATTTCAAACATTATAGAAATAATTTCGACTCCATCCTTATAATCTCTATAGATAAAGTCACCTTTAGTACCATCTCTTACTTCATTATCTTTTTCAAAATAAGCATCTTTAAAAGCTATTGAGCGTAGTTTTTCAAACTCATTTTTACAATGTTCTTCTAGTGTTTCTCCAATCATTTTAGTAGACAACTTTGTCTTTAAATCTTTATAATATTCAACTTCTATTTCTTTTGACTTTATAATTTGATCTTTTTCATTAATTATTTTTGTAATCTTTAGTTCATTATCAAGTTTAGTTTTATCTAATATTGATCTTAATTCAAGTATTTGTTTTTCCTTATCAACTACTGCATTATCTACAGCTTGTACTATCTTGTTTTCGCTTAATTTTTTTTGATTATCTAATTCATTTTTTAATAAATTTATATTATTTTTAAGGTTATTAATTATTATTTGATTTTCAATGTTATTTTTTTCAACTATTTCTTCCAGTCTTTTATTTATTTCATTCTCGAATTCATAATCTCTTACTTGTTTTAATATTTGAGTATATCCTGTATCATCTAATAAAAAATATTTACCACAATTTGGACATTTTATCTCTTTATCCATATACCTCCTTTTTAGCGACTATACGAAAAAGCTTAGTATTAATGATGTAATTAATCCAACAACTCCTATTAAACTTTCCATTACAGTCCATGATTTTAGTGTATCTTTTTCATTTAATCCAAAATATCTATTTACAAGCCAAAATCCTGAATCATTTACATGGCTCAATGCTGTAGAACCAGATGCTATAGCAATAACAATTAGGGCCGGTTCAATGCTTGCATTAGCTATTAATGGCCCTACAATAGCACCAGCTGTTGCCATCGCTACAGTTGCACTTCCAGCAGAAACTCTAACTATAAGCGATATCAAAAACGCTAATATAATTGGACTTATTGAAACAGTATCAAATATATGTGCGACAGCCTCTCCAATTTTTGAATCGACCAATACTTGTTTAAATATACCACCTGCTCCTGTAACTAGAAGTATTATTCCTGTTGAATTCAAAGCAGAACTGCATACATCTTGTATCTGATTCATATTCAGACCTTTAAACTTACCAAGAACTATAAAGGAAATGATACAAGCAATTATAAGTGCAACTATTGGATTACCAATAAATTGTAAAATATTCTTAATTCTTCCTTCTCTTAAATATGCACTTGAAAATGTATTTAGCAATATTAGAAATATTGGTAATATAACAAGTAAAAAAATTGTAGAAAATTTTGGTAATTCATTATCTTTGATGGTTATAACTTTTTCATCCACCTCTAAATAATCAGGTATTTTTACATATATTCTTTTTGATATAAACTTTCCCCATACAGGGCCTGCAATAATAGCTGCTGGTATACCACAAATTATACCATAAAAAATAACCTTCCCAAGGTCTGCACCAACTAAGTTTGCAACAAGTATTGGTCCTGGTGTTGGTGGAACAAAGGCATGGGTAACTGCTAAGCCTGCAAGTAAAGGTATACCAAAAAGCAATATACTTTTTTTAGTACTTTTATGCAATGCATATACTAATGGAACTAATATTATAAAACCAACATCAAAAAATACTGGTATACTTACTAAAAATCCTGCAATTAACATAGCATATGGTGCTTTCTTTTCACCAAATATTCCTAAAAATGTTCTTGCTAATCTTTCTGCACCACCACTTATTTCAAGCATTTTTCCAAACATAGATCCAAGCCCAATTATAACTGCCAATGAACCGAGTGTACTTCCCATTCCATTACCTATTGATACAATTATTTGATTAAGATCCATTCCAGTTAATAATCCCATTAATATACTAGCTAATAATAATGCGATAAATGCATGAAGTTTTATTTTCATAACCAATATAAGTAACACACAAACAGACAATAACAACATTAATAATAAAACTGCACTAGACATATAATTTCCTCCCTTAATAAGCTAATTTTGCAAGTTCGTGAAATAATTCTGTATTTAATTTTATTGCTTTTTTATATATATTAAATTCTTCATTATAAAATGATTCATCTAAACTATTAAAAATCTTACTAATTGTAAAAAATTTCTCTGCTTTTTCAATATTTTCAATTTTATTCATTGCCAGCATACCTAAAATAAATGCGCCGAGTAGTGGTCCATTTCCATTATCACTTATAATAATTTGCTTGTTTAGAATATTAGAAAGAGTCTGAACCCATATATCACTTTTAGTAAATCCACCATTAACATATATTTTGTTAATATTATATCCTATAGCTTTATTAATAATTTCATAAACATCTTTTATTGCAAATGAAATTCCTTTAATAGCAGCATAGAGTATATCTTTTCTAGTATGTGTTTGATTTAACCCCAATATAGATGATCTTAATTCAGAATCCCAATATGGTGCACGTTCTCCAGATAGGAAAGGCAAAAATACTATTCCTCTACCATATTTTGTATAATCTATTCCTTCAAAAATATCATCAATATGAGTACTATAATTTAATTTATTCAGTATAAAATCATATGCTATACAACCATTATTAATAGCTCCGCCTGATACATATATATCTTTATTCAATATATAACTAAATATTCTACCTTCTCTATCTAATACAGGCTTATCTGTAACAATCCTATATGCACCACTTGTCCCAATTGTGCAAACAGCAGTGCCTAATTCTATTCCATGACTACCGAGATTTGCAAGGCAACCATCACTTGCTCCAATCACAATATTTATATCATATGTTATACCAATATCATCTAAAAATTCTTTTTTTATATTGGGTAGTATAAAAGTTGTATTAACTGGCTTACTTAAACATGTATCATCAATCTCTAATAATTCCAATGCGTTCTTATTCCACTTATAATTGTGAATATCAAATAGTCCTGTGCTAGACGCTAGGCTATAATCAATATACCAGTCACCACACATATAATATGTAATATACTCTTTGATTCCAACAAACATTTTAGCATCATTGAACTTCCTAATATCATGCTTTTTATAATATAGTATTTTATAAAGTGGACTCATTGGATGAATTGGAGTGCCAGTATTATAATATATATTCATACCTATATCAGTATTTCTATATAAATTTGCTATATCACTAGCCCTTGCATCATTCCATAAGATTACATTTGTTAAAGGTTTGAATTCTTTATCAATAAGCATTAATGA
This sequence comes from Bacillota bacterium, assembly GCA_023418535.1. The sequence continues at coordinate 3,950 of JAEZZN010000077.1, forward strand.
ATGCATATAACATGAAATACTTATAAATCCAACTTTTTCTTTTCTTTCATGTATGTGTGAAACAAGCTCAATTAAAATACTACGAATATGGCCTAATATTTCGTTAGGATCATGCTCACGCATAATAGTATTAGGTGTTAGTAATTTTATATTTCTTGAAGATTCATAAATCAACTTAGAACATTCATCATATATAGCACCTTTTACATTTGTTGTACCAATATCTAAACAAATATATTTCATTTCAAATCTCCATTTTTTATTCATTATAGCAAATTGTAGAAAAAAATTCTAATATTTTTATATAACAAATATAATTTGCCTTATTTTTATGATATATTATTTATTTTTATATACAAAATGCATATCTATTTTCATAATAATTAAAAAATATAGTTTTATACATTGTTAATTTTATATCAAACCGATTTTTTTATTGTATAGATAGTAGATTAAATTATAAATAAATCTTCACAAAAAAAAGAGCTAGATATGTACCTAACTTCATTAGTTTAATTTCAAATCTAACTTTTGTTCGATACAATAATCTAGCTCCTAAATAATTATTGGCTATTATAATAAGATATTCAAATATTTATTTTATTAGGTTCTATAATATTTAGTGTTGGTAGTTCAATTATTAAAATATACCAGCATAATGTTTTATTTATTACTGGTAACTGTTTTTAAAATATTAAAGACATATTGATCCTTTTGATATAAAATAAAAA
>JAEZZN010000086.1 GCA_023418535.1 Bacillota bacterium
ATAAATGCCACAAAAACTATTAATAATATTATAAATATTTTCTTTTTATTTTCCATAACTATTAATATGGTATCCCCGTAACAGTGCAAACTATTGACCATTGTTTTTCTGTATTAGATAATGAAAATCCACCTGATATTTTTTCACTGCCAGGTGATATTGATATTGATCCCTTTACTTTAGAGTATGTATGAATATACTTCAACACTGCTTCAGCTGCATTTCCATTTCCAGTTCTTCTATTCTTATATAAATTCATGTTTAGATTAATATCTTTATAAATCTATTGCATATGGATATTTGTTACCTCCATTTATCTTCAATACTATTATATACTTTAAAATTTCAAAAGTCCATGCATGATTCATACACTATATATTAATCAAAATAAATTGATAGTCAAGTAATAATTATTATTTAATCAACCACAATTCTAAAAATACTTTATTAAGTTTTTCTACAAAAAAAAAAGAAAGTACAGAATTTATTCTATACTCTCTGATGGTATAATCTCAAGTATTTATAGGTATCATTATTTTCACCCAAACAACATATATGCACACTAATATAAAATAAGTACTCAATAAGTATATCAAATAATTTTTTTGCATTCATGTTGAACGTATTTATATTTTTTCTCACAATAGTTGAGTAATCTCATGAAAAATATCAGACAAATATAATCTAGATTTATTATAATCATAGCCATTTTTATTACAGCAACTTAATCAAGTAATAATTATTAGTTCTTAATTTCATCCTAATTTACTAACCCTATACCATTAAAGTAGTTATATAGTTCATCATTATAGTTTTTTACTATTTGACTAGCCCTATTTTTCCAAAATCCATATATTCTTTCTATTTCATCAAGACAAGCTTTCTTGTCTTTTTCTTTATATATTTCCAATGGGTTATCAATCATTTTATATTCTGACAAACCATGAATATCTAAAAAAGATTTCCATGTAAGTTTTTCAAAATATCCTTGTGGTTCTATAAAACTTAAGTTAACTTCTCCTAAATAATAATTTTTTACTTCTCCTAAATAATAGTCTAAAGAATCGCACCAGCTAAGCTTTGCACTTTTTCTTCCATGGCACATAGGGATAATCCAAAAATTAGCTAAACAATGATATTTTGAATGATAATCAATTAATTCTTCAGGCCACATTTCTTTTGGGCTTCTACAGTCTTTACATTTATCGCCCAAGATCACATTCGCTAGAGAATTAAATGAATGCATAGTGTCTCCCATATAATTCTCACTTATATATTTTCCGTTTTCTTTTAGAATTTTTCCATTATTTTCCTTTAAAATATCCTTATATACTATTTCATAGAAATTCACACTAAAATCGGACATGTCTGAATCTGGACTACTATAATATAACTGTGGACTATATATAGTATTGTCACACATACATATTTTTTCAACATTTTTACAACATTTGATAGGAGTAAGTAATATTTCATAAACTTTCTTTTCTTTTTCTGTCATTTTATTTCACCTTTTAAATTCTAACTTATTTTAATCTTTGCCATCCATACCGTTAAGCAATTTTCATAATTTCCGCAAGCATAGCGAAGCGAAAATTATTGAAAATGCTTACCTACTTGGTGACACAACCTACCAAAATATCTAAAGTGTTAAGCAATTTTCTAATTTCCACGAGCAAAGCGAAGAGGAAATTATTGAAAATGCTTACCTACTTGGTGCTACGACCCTTTCATAATATCTAAAGTGTTGCTACAATCAAGTATTTGAAAGATATTTTTGAACACTAATTCTAAAAATTTAATCATAAAATTATCTAGTTCAAAATTCATAAACCTATTGATTTCAAGCCTTTCAAAGTATTCTTACTCGTTTCCCCTTGTCATCAATACTAGAGCCTCCACGTGCCTCGAGTCGTCACTATAGATAAAAAGTCCTTTTTTGTGTTTTCGCAAACATATCATAGGCTTTTTTAGTATTTTCGTCGTATTTGCAAATATATCATAGCGGTTTTTATACTAGTACGTATTCAGAAACATATCAAATTTTTCAATATTTCTATGTAATACACGCTATGAAACTATTACTCTTAATCTTTAACCTTTAACCTTTCTATATTTGCCATTGAAAAATACCAATCAATACAAGTAGATGCTTATATATTTTTACTATTTATATAATGTTCATTTGCCTTTAGCAACTTCTTATAGTAATCATCATAGCTTTTGCTAAATTTTCTAATAAGTGGAATTGCTATTTCATAATATTGATTTTCCTTCATGAAGCTTTTAAGCTTATCTTGTATTTGTTTCATCATGCTATTTTGATACTCTTCACTATTTTTATAGCTTTCATATTGAGAAATTACATCCTCATTATCTTTTATCCACTTTTCTGGATTCTCAACGGCATCAATTTTAGCCTGATTTACATCTTTTAAGGTTTTCATATCAAATGGCGAGCTAATCTTCTCAATATATTTTTTTTCTTCTTCAGTTAATTCAAACGAAGGAAGCCTATCAAGATAATCTATATATTTATAAAAGGAATTCTTTCCATCATTTTCTAATGGCTCATTTAAAAATGGTTGGTAAGCAGCAAATATCATTTGTCCAAAATATCCTGGAAAAGCATTTTCTAGTTTTTCATAGATAGTTTCTTCCGCATCAAGCGATGAAACCTTCTCATTAATTAGTTCATTACTTTCACCTTTAACAATCATTTCTAGTATTACTTTCCTTTTTTTATCAAGTTCTAATTGATATTGCTTTTTTCTTAAGACAGAAGACAAAGTATCCCCTCCTGAATTTATACACTGTTCAATATCTGATATACTCATTCCTAATTTTCTAAATATAGATACCTTTTTCAAAATTTCCAAATCCTTAGTACTATAGTCTCTATAACCATTTTCAGATTTCTGAGGATTTATAAGTCCCTTATCCTCATAATATTCTATTGCCTTCCTAGTTAATCCCGTTATTTTTTGAATTTCACTTCTTAACATGGTTATCTATCTCCTTTGATTAAAGGATAACACTGTCCCCAACGGGCAGGTCAAGACCTATATGTGTATTATTAATTATATTATACACAAAAAAAAGACCCTACTTATATGTAGAGTCTTTAGTCTATTTAACTTCTATTTTAATTCCTGACTTAAATTCAACTAGGATGGTATTTCCATTTATCTCAATTCCTTCGATTAATTTTCTTACTAGAACATCATCAAATCTATCAATCCTAATTTCTTTTTCTTCTAGAAATTCTTTCATCTCTTTTAATCTTTCTTTCATGCTTTCATTCTCTGCTTCCTTAAGCATAATTACATTTTTCTCTTCTCTCAATTCTTCTAGTTTTAATGCTAGTTTTGTATAATCTTCTTTAGAATTAGCTTTTTTCAATACTTCTTTTTGTATTTCTAGCATTTTCTGATCAAGACTTAAAATCTTTTCATCTGAATTTTTTATTAAGGTTTTTTCTATATTTCTTTCAATAATAC
>JAEZZN010000109.1 GCA_023418535.1 Bacillota bacterium
ACGCTTCAACTTTTTCTTCTTCTTCAGTTTTTGTTGGCAATGTTCCTCTAATAGCTGGAATATCTAATGGTGATGGTAAATATTCTACCATTGCATCCATAAGCGATTGAACCCCTCTATTTTTGTACGCTGATCCACAAAGAACTGGATAAATATTTCTATTTATTGTAGCTTTTCTTATAGCTGTTCTTAATTCTTCAGAATCGATTTCTTCTCCTTCTAGGAATTTCATCATGATGTCTTCATCTGATTCAGCTATAGTTTCTAAAAGTTTTTCTCTGTATTCTTGAGCTAATTCTAATTGATCCGCAGGAATTTCAACTTCTTTCATTGATACTCCTGTTTCATCGTCTGCATCATACACTACAGCGTCCATCTTAACTAAATCGATAATCCCTCTAAAATCATGAGCATTACCTATTGGTAATTCTATAGGAACTGCATTAGCTTTTAATTTGTCTCTGATAGTATTTACTGCCATTATATAATCTGCACCTGTAGCATCCATTTTATTGATAAAACAGATTCTTGGTACACCATATTTGTCTGCTTGTCTCCAAACTGTTTCAGATTGTGGTTCTACACCGCTCTTAGCATCAAATAATGCTACAGAACCATCAAGAACTCTAAGAGATCTTTCTACTTCTACTGTAAAGTCAACGTGACCTGGAGTATCGATTATATTAATCTTATGATTTTTCCAGTATGTTGTTGTTGCAGCTGAAGCAATTGTGATACCTCTTTCTTTTTCCTGATCCATGGAGTCCATTATTGCAGTACCATCGTGTGTATCACCCATCTTATGGATTTTACCTGAATAGAATAATATTCTTTCAGTTACTGTAGTTTTACCAGCATCAATGTGAGCCATTATCCCAACATTTCTAATTTTTTCTAAACTAATATCTGGCACTTTTCACTCCTTAATAATTAACTAATATCTGAAATGTGCAAAAGCTCTGTTAGCTTCAGCCATTCTGTGCATTTCTTCTTTTCTCTTAACACTTGAACCAGTATTGTTAGCTGCATCCATAATTTCTTTACTTAATCTTTCTACCATGGTTTTTTCTCCTCTATTTCTTGAGAATCCAACTAACCATCTTAAAGCTAAAGTTTGTCTTCTTACAGGTCTAACTTCCATTGGTACTTGGTATGTTGCACCACCAATTCTTCTAGCTTTAACTTCTAGAAGTGGCATAACATTGTTTAAAGCTTTTTGGAAAACTTCTAATGCATCTTCACCTGTTACTTCTGCAACTTTTTCAAATGCGCCGTAAACAATTTTCTCAGCAACACCTTTTTTACCGTCAAGCATTACATTGTTTATAAGTTTTGTTACTACCTTATCTCCATATATTGGATCTGGTAGAACGTCTCTTTTTGGAACGCTATTCTTTCTTGGCACTTTTCTTCCCTCCTTACCATAAAAAATAATTCATTGGTACTCGATTTTACTCGATAAGTGCTTGTTGATATATAAATCTAAACAAAAGCACTCTTATTTATTTAACTTTGTTAGATACTAAGCCTTCTTAGCACCATATTTAGATCTAGCTTGTTTTCTTCCTGAAACACCAGCTGTATCCAATGCTCCTCTAATGATATGGTATCTAACCCCTGGTAAGTCTTTTACTCTACCACCTCTTATAAGTACAACAGAGTGTTCTTGTAAGTTATGTCCGATACCTGGAATATATGATAGAACTTCAGCACCATTTGTTAATCTTACTCTGGCAACTTTACGTAAAGCTGAGTTAGGTTTCTTAGGTGTTACTGTACGTACTGATGTAGCAACTCCTCTCTTTTGTGGAGAATTACTTTTAGTATTTCTCTTTTTAAGAGTATTATAATTGTAACCTAGCGCTGGAGTATTAGATTTTTTACTTTCGCTCTTTCTACTATTCCTAATTAGTTGGTTAATTGTAGGCATACCGTTCCCCCTTTCCTTTAGATTTATATATCAACAAGTAGTTGATTTCAATGGATATCTGAAAATTGACGCAATTATCCATTGACTTAATTATTTTAACATTAGATATATTTAATGTCAAGTATTGTAATTATCTTGATTTATTATTTTTAGATAATTTTTCCCACTACAAAAAAAAATGATTCATTTAGATGTAAATTAAATAAATCATTTTTTATATTATATTAATATTATCCTGTCCTTATCGCTTCAATCGCTGATAATTTAGTTGCCTTTTTAGCTGGTAAATATCCAGATATTAAACCAATAAATGCTGAAAATACTAAAGCAAGTACTGGCAACCAGATAGGCAAGTAGCTTATACCATTAAATGCTCCAGGAGGAGTAAACTCTTGAAAATTATTTTGATAAAAATTATTAATTAATACCGATGATCCAAATGATATTATTACTCCAATTATTCCCCCGATAACACTTATTGACATAGCTTCAAATAAAAACATTCTTCTTATATATTTTATTTGAGCACCTATAACTTTCATAACCCCGATTTCTTTAGTTCTTTCTTGAATAGACATAAGCATTGTATTTGTTATACCAATTGCTGCTACAAATAAAGCTATCGATCCTATACCACCAAATACCGCTTGAACTAAAAGCATTTGTCCTTTTTGACCTTCAATCAATTCTTGATTTGAATTTCCTTCAAGTTTATATTCTTCTTTTATGGTATCAAAAACTTCTTTTACATTGTTTAAATTGTCAACCGTTACTTCAGCTTGTGAATAAGTAATCTTTGTATTTTTCTTTTTATTTTTATTATTTGCAGGCTTATCATCAGGATTTAAGTTTTTTTCAATCTTCTTTTTAATTTCTTCAATTTTTTTAGCAGTATCTCTTGAAACATAAATAGTATTTTCTCGTAATCCTTCTGCATTTTCTAGAGTTCCTACAAATTTCATTTTGTATTCTTCGTACGTTTTCCCTGATACTTCACCCGTTACTCTATCAGCTATATTTTTTTCACCTATTCCTATAAATACTTTTTCTCTTTGCCAATCAAAATCAGAAACTGGCTCCATATTACCACTTTTTTTATCGAATTTTACAACTTCAACCTGTTTACCTACTACAAATTCTCCTGCTTTCAGATCCTTTAAAGATATACCATTTGAAGTTTTAACATCTTTGGTCATATACTCTTTTGGAAATACTTGAACATCAGCAAATAATTCAATATTTTTAGTTTTAAATTGAAATCTGTCATTTAATGTTTCTACTGGAAGCACTGATTTTACGTGTTCCATTTTTTCTATTTTTTTCAGAATCTCATCGGTTATTATACCTGTCGTCGGTTTAGATTCTGAACTTTCTGGATCTATGTAATTTGTTGAGTAAAGTGTAATCGTATTAAAAGCTCCTTGTGACTCTATAAAAGATTCTTGTTGTTTTTGAAATCCAAAACCAATTGAAAGCATTAATATTATTGAAACAGCTCCTATCACAACAGATAAAACTGTTAAAAAAGTTCTCGATTTTCTTCTAAACAAATTACTAAAAGCTAATTTAAATAAATCAATATTACTCATTTAAATCTAAAAATTCTTGTTCTTTTTTATTTTTTGATCGACGACGCACAAAAAATGTAATTGCTATTATTAATATAGCTACTCCAATCCATAGTGATGGTCTTTGATATAGTGGTGTTTGATGCATATTATCATCTTCTATTATTTGTCCTTCTTCTGGAGTAAATCCAGGGTCTTCTATATCGCCTTCTCCTTGAACTTCTGATTTAAAAGGAACTTCCTCTCTATGCTCTTTCCCTGTCGAATCTTCATAGGTTATTACAATATTACCTTCTATAGTACCACTTTTATTAGGAACTATTTCTGTATTAAAACTATCTGATGAACCAGGAGTGAAATTTCCTACAAAATATCTTTGATTTCCACTTATTGTAAAATCTTTACCTTCTACCGTGACCATAAATGTTGTTAAAGCATCTTTCCCTATATTGTAGAAATCCATGCTTAAGTTGATTGGTTGTCCCTGAACTCCTTCTGAAACTGACACATCACCATATAATACTTTTGATGTTTGAACAACAGGAATACCAATAATCTCGCTAGCAGTGTATTCATTTCCATCTGCATCTTCATATTCAAATTTGATTTCCATAGAATAATTTTGTGCTTGAACATTTGGAGCTGTCTTAAGTGTTATTTCTTTTGTATCATAACTTTCTGAATATATTCTTCCAATATAAAAAGTATTTGAAGAATTTACCGGTGTAAAAACTGATCCAGATGACTGTTCACCATTTGCTCCAACCGTTGAACTCGAACCATTTAATGTTATTTTAATATTTCTTACTGTTTTTTCATAATTCGTGTTATAAAAAGTAAGATTTAATTTAAATTCTTCTCCAGCCTTTACCATTTCTGGTGTTAATGTATAATTTGAAACTATTAATTTTGGTTTATTCTTTACAGATACCATTTGTTCACCTTCATCTGGTCTTATTGTTTCTTCTCCCATATCATAATCTCCTATGCTATTTTCTCCAGTATTAGATTCATTTTCTGGATTGTTTATATTTTCTTTTTCCTTTATTTTGTCTTTTTCCGTTTCCTTTGGCTTCTCTTTTTCTGTTTCTTTTTCAGCAACAGAATCTCTTTTCAATGATAATATGCTTTCCATAAGTTTTTTATCTATATCATCCGAAGATATGATATTTACTCTTTTATTTTCAATATCCATCAATAAATTTGAATTTGTAGTTGAAAATAATTCTGAATCTTTTTGTTTTAACAGTATATTTGATTTAAGATTAGTGGTAATTAGATTTTGATTTCCATCTATTCTATTCAATAATATTTTTGAAGCGATATTTTCTGAAGTAAAAAGTTTTGAAATATCTTGTTTCATCTTTATTTTTGATACTAAATAATTATTCCCTGATTTTAATTTATTTTCCAAGTATCCTTTTTGAATTGGATATTCAATATTTTCTAAAGATTTACTTTCATCATATAATTTTAAATCAATACTTTTAAAGTCTATTTCACTACTAGTTTTATTAAATATATCTGTTATTAAAAGATATTCTTTATCTATTTTTAAATCTTCTTCTTTAACAATAGATTTACTATCTAAGTCATAGAGAAAAGTATTTATTTCTAATTTCTTTAATATTTCTATTCCATTATTCTCCATTAATATTCTCCTTGACTGAAGTATTGTGAGCAATTCTTTCTATTTGTCCATCTCTCATATGAAAAAGTCTATCTGCATATTCTGTCATCTCTTCATCATGTGTTACTATAATTACTGTTTGATTATTTTCTTTAGATATTTTTTTAATCAAATCCATAATTTCATAACTTGTATGTGTATCTAAATTTCCTGTTGGTTCATCCGCAAAAACAATTTTTGGATTTCCTACAAAAGCTCTTGCAATTGCTACTCTTTGCTGTTGACCACCTGATAATTGATTAGGTTTATGATAAAGTCTCTCTTTTAATCCAACTTTAATCAATATTTCTTTAGCCATTTTTTCTCTTTTTTTCTTTTCTACACCCTTAAACATCAATCCAAGACTTACATTCTCTAAAGAGTTTAATGTTGGTATTAAATTATAAGTTTGGAAAACGAAGCCTACATTTAAACTTCTAAATAATGTAATTTGTGATTCGCTAAGTTTTTCAAGATGTATATTTTTAACTATTATTTCACCCTTATCAGGCTTTTCAAGGCCTGCTAATGCATTTAATAATGTTGATTTTCCTGAACCCGATGGTCCAAGCAAGCAAATCATTTCTCCTTCATTAACACTCAAATTTATACCATTTAAGGCGTGAACTTTATCGCTACCCATAGTGTAGATTTTATGTAAATTATTCACTTTAATAAGTTCTGACATATCTACCTCCAGATAGATTAATCTTCAATTATTAATATTTTAGCACAGCCAAAAATCTTTCTAATTACAATTTTGTAAGAATAAACAGTCTAATTTAACCATGTTTATTTAGTATAAAACTTCACAAAAAAAAAAAACTAAGACAGTCTTTCGACTATCCTAGTTTTATCCATTAATTAAACTATTCGTTTACAACTTCTAAATTTTTATCTTCTGGCAAATTAATTTTAACTTCAGAATATTTTGATATACCAGTACCTGCAGGTATTAATTTACCAATGATTATATTTTCTTTAAGTCCTATTAAATCATCTCTCTTACCTTTGATAGATGCATCTGTTAAAACTTTTGTTGTTTCTTGGAATGAAGCTGCTGATAAGAATGAATCTGAAGCAATAGATGCTTTTGTAATACCTAGTAATATATTTTCGTATTCTACTTCTTTCTTACCTTCACTTCTCAATTGTTCATTAAGTTTAATTACATGTCTTCTATTTTGTAATGTTCCTATTAATAAATCTGAATCACCTGGATCAAGTATATTTACTTTTTGTAGCATTTGTTTGATGATTATTTCAATATGTTTATCATCAATATCTACCCCTTGTAATCTATATACTTTTTGGATTTCTTTAATTATATAATCTTGAACCGCTTGTGTTCCAAGTAATTCTAAATAATCATGTGGATTAATTGAACCTTCAGTAATCTTATCACCTTTTTCAATATGTGAACCATCAGAAATATTTCTAGCAGTTCCTATACCAAATGGTAATAAATACTTAGATGTTTCTTCACCATCATTGATAAATACTTTTATTCTTTCTTCTGAATCATCAATTGTAACTGTACCTGATTGTTTTGCTATTACAGCTTGACCTTTAGGTTTTCTAGCTTCAAATAACTCTTCAACCCTAGGAAGACCTTGAGTAATAGCTCCACCTCCTGCTACCCCACCTGAGTGGAATGTACGCATGGTTAACTGTGTACCAGGTTCACCGATTGATTGTGCTGCAATAATACCAATAGCTTCACCAATATTAGTTTTCTTTCCTGTAGCAAGGTTTCTACCATAACATTTACTACATACACCATGTTCGGCTCTACATTCTAAAGCAGATCTAATTTTAACTTCTTTAATCTTAACTATTTCTGTTTCGCCACCGAATTTTTCCACTTGATGTTCTTTTGTTATGATATCAGCCATTTCTTCATCAATGATTTCATTTTTATGAACTATAATTTCTCCAGTAGCTGGATTTAATATATCTTCAAATGAAGTTCTACCAACGATTCTATCTCTCAATTGTTCAATAACTTCTTTACCTTCAAGTATATCTTTTACAACAATATATGAATCTGTACCACAATCTTCTTCTCTTACTATTACATCTTGAGAAACGTCTACTAATCTTCTAGTTAAGTAACCTGAGTCCGCTGTTCTAATCGCTGTATCAGAAAGTCCCTTTCTAGAACCGTGAGTAGAAATAAAGAATTCTTGTACTGAAAGTCCTTCACGGAAGTTCGCTTTAACTGGAATTTCAATAGTTCTACCAGTTGTTGAAGCCATAAGACCACGCATACCACCTAATTGTCTAATTTGTCTTATAGAACCTCTGGCACCAGAATTCGCCATGATAGCAATTGTATTGGTCTTTTCTAAATTTTTCAATAAAGCATCTGTTATTTCATCTGTAGCTTTTTCCCATGTACTAATTACTTGATTATATCTTTCTTCTTCAGTATACATACCCATATCTGTATGGTCTTCGATATCTACAACTTTTTCTTCAGCTTTTTTCAAAATTTCTTTTTTATCTTCTGGAGTTATAATATCCGCCATACCAATTGAGATTGCAGCTTTTGTTGAATATTTAAATCCTGTTTGCTTAATATAGTCAAGAAGTCTTGCAGTTCTTATATTTCCATATTTATGGAATGATTTTTCAATAATTTGTGAAAGAATCTTAGAATCAACAATAAAGTCAATTTCTAATGAATATGGATCTTTCTTTCTATCAACAAATCCTAAATCTTGTGGGATTTCATGATTAAATATAAATCTACCAACTGTTGATTTTACTATCTTTCCATTATCTTCTTCATTTAATTTTACTCTTACACTAACTATGTCATGATATCCTATCACTTTATTTTCAAGAGCTTTTATCATTTCATCGTAGTTAGAAAATACAAAATCTGTTTCTTTAGCTGTAAAATCAAGAGTTAGATAATATGATCCTAAAACCATATCTTGTGTAGGCGTTGTAATTGGCTTACCATCTTTAGGAGCTAAAATATTATTTGTACTCATCATAAGAAGTCTTGCTTCTGCTTGAGCTTCTGCTGATAGTGGTACGTGAACCGCCATTTGGTCACCGTCAAAGTCCGCATTATACGCTGTACAAACTAACGGATGTAATTTTATAGCTTTTCCTTCTACAAGAACTGGTTCAAAAGCCTGAATACCAAGTCTATGCAGTGTAGGAGCACGGTTTAGAAGAACCGGATGATCCTTTATTTCTTCTTCAAGAGCTCCCCATACAACAGGATTTTTTCTTTCTATCATTTTTTTAGCTGATCTAATATTTTTCGCTTCATCATTTGCAACTAATCTTTGCATTATAAATGGTTTAAATAGTTCTAATGCCATATCTTTTGGTAAACCACATTGATACATTTCAAGCTCTGGTCCTACTACGATTACGGAACGACCTGAATAGTCAACTCTCTTACCAAGTAAGTTTTGTCTAAATCTACCTGTTTTACCTTTAAGCATATCAGACAAGGATTTTAATGGTCTATTTGAAGCACCTGTTACTGGTTTTCCTCTTCTGCCATTATCTATTAGAGCATCAACAGACTCTTGAAGCATCCTCTTTTCATTTCTTACAATGATATCTGGAGCACCAATTTCTAATAGTCTTTTTAATCTATTATTTCTATTGATAACTCTTCTATATAAATCATTTAAATCAGATGTAGCAAATCTACCACCTTCAAGTTGAACCATAGGTCTTAAATCTGGAGGAATTACTGGAATTACATGCAGACACATCCATTCAGGTCTATTTCCTGATTGTAAAAATGATTCTATAACTTCAAGTCTTCTGTAAATTCTTAACTTTCTTTGTCCAGTAGCAGTTTCTAATTCTTCAGTTAATTCATCTTGTGTTTCTTTTAAATCAATATCTTCTAATAATTTTTCAATTGCTTCAGCACCCATTCCGGCTTCAAATTCATCACCATATTCTAAATATAATTTATTATATTCATTTTCTGTTAGAACTTGTTTATAAGCAATTTCTTCTATATCACCTGGATCTGTGACTACATAATTAGCAAAGTATAATATTTTTTCTAAAACTTTTGGACTCATGTCTAAAACTAGTCCCATTCTTGATGGTATTCCTTTGAAATACCAAATATGTGATACTGGTGTTGCAAGCTCAATATGTCCCATTCTTTCACGACGAACTTTAGCTTTTGTTACTTCAACTCCACATTTTTCACAAATAACACCTTTATATCTTATTCTTTTATATTTACCGCATGCACACTCATAGTCTTTTACTGGTCCAAATATTTTTTGACAAAATAGACCTTCTTTTTCTGGCTTTAATGTTCTGTAGTTAATAGTTTCAGGTTTTTTAACTTCTCCTCTTGACCAGTCCCTCATCATATCTGGTGAAGCTAGGCCAACTTGAATTGAATTAAAAATTGTCATTAAGAAGTACTCCTTTCGTTAACTTACTTAATATATGATTGTTCTGGGTAATCTTCTTTTTCGTTATCATCCATTCTTTCGATTTGACGATAATCGTCATAATCATCAGTGTTTTCCGCTAATACAACTTCGTTATTATTTTCATCTAATAATTTAACATTCAACGCTAAGGCTTGTAATTCTTTAGTCAATACCTTAAATGATTCAGGTGTACCTGGCTCAGGTATATTCTCACCTTTAACGATAGCTTCATAAGTCTTAACTCTACCGTTTATATCATCAGATTTAACTGTCATCATTTCTTGTAAAGTATGAGCTGCACCATATGCTTCTAACGCCCAAACTTCCATTTCCCCAAATCTTTGTCCACCAAATTGTGCTTTACCACCAAGTGGTTGTTGAGTAACTAATGAATATGGACCTGTTGATCTAGCGTGAATTTTTTCATCAACTAAATGGTGAAGTTTCAACATGTACATGTATCCAACTGTAACTGGATTTTCAAAGTTTTCTCCAGTTCTACCATCTCTTAATTGAATCTTACCAGATTTATCGTAACCAGCTTCTTCTAAAGCTTCTTCTATATCATAATCCATTGCACCATCAAATACTGGTGTAGCTACATGCCAACCTAATTTCTTAGCTGCCATACCTAAGTGAACTTCAAGTACTTGTCCGATATTCATACGTGAAGGAACACCAAGTGGATTTAAAACTATTTGAACTGGGTCACCATTTGGTAAGAACGGCATATCTTCTACTGGTAATATTCTAGATACAACCCCTTTATTACCGTGACGACCACACATTTTATCTCCAACTGATATTTTTCTCTTTGTAGCAATATAAACCCTTATTACTTGATTTATACCTGGTGATAATTCATCTCCATTTTCTCTTGAATAACTCTTAACGTCTACAACAACACCAGATTCACCATGAGGTACTCTCAATGAAGTATCTCTTACTTCTCTAGCTTTTTCACCAAATATAGCTCTTAATAACCTTTCTTCTGGTGATAATTCAGTCTCACCTTTTGGTGTAACTTTACCTACAAGAATATCTCCCGCTTGAACTTCAGCACCGATTCTAATAATTCCATTTTCGTCCAGATCTTTTCTCATATCTTCTCCGATTGATGGAATATCTCTTGTAATATCTTCTGGCCCTAATTTTGTTTCACGAGCTTCTGCTGAATGTTCTTCAATATGAACTGATGTAAGAACGTCATCAATAACTAATTTTTCATTTAATAACATGGCATCTTCGTAGTTATATCCTTCCCATGTCATAAATGCTATAAGGATATTTTTACCAAGTGCTAATTCCCCTAAATCTGTTGAAGGACCATCTGCAATTAATTCTCCTGCTTCAACATGATCTCCAGGTTTAACTATAGGTCTTTGATTTATTGTAGTACCTTGGTTAGCTCTTTTGAATTTTAATACTTGATATTCATCATATTTTCCTTCTTCATCAGGATTATCTTTTAGTATTTGAATTCTTTCATCACCAACATATTTAACTGTTCCAGAATTTTTCGCAACTATTACAACACCTGAATCTTTTGCAGTTCTATGTTCAATACCTGTAGCTATAATTGGAGCTTCTGACTTTAGTAAAGGAACTGCTTGTCTTTGCATGTTCGCACCCATTAGCGCACGAGTAGCATCGTCATTTTCTAAGAAAGGAATAAGAGCAGCACCAACTGATACAATTTGCTGAGGAGAAACGTCCATATAATCAACGTCTTCTCTCAAATACAAGTCGTTAACAGCATTAAGTCCTCTTGAAGAAACTCTGTCATTGATAAATACATTGCTTTCATCAAGCGGTTCATTAGCTTGTGCTTTTATAAATATATCTTCTTCATCTGCTGTTAAATAATGAATTTCATCAGTAACTTTTCCTTCACCTTTGATTACTTTTCTATATGGAGTTTCAATAAATCCATATTCATTAATTCTTCCATAGGTTGTAAGTGATGTAATAAGTCCAATGTTTGGTCCTTCTGGAGTTTCAATTGGACACACTCTACCGTAGTGAGATGAATGAACGTCTCTTACTTCATAACCTGCTCTATCTCTAGATAAACCACCAGGTCCTAAAGCTGATAATCTTCTCTTATGAGTTAATTCAGATATTGGATTTGTTTGGTCCATAAATTGTGATAATTGAGAAGAACCAAAGAATTCCTTTATAGCTGCAGCTACTGGTCTATTATTCAATAAACTATGTGGTGTAAGCATTGCAGTATCAGAAGTTGTCATTCTTTCTCTTATTACTCTTTCCATTCTTGAAAGGCCAATTCTAAATTGATTTTGTAATAATTCACCAACTGATCTAACTCTTCTATTTCCTAAATGATCAATATCGTCAACTTCTCCAACATCTTCATATAGATTTAATTGATATGAGAATGACGCAATTAAGTCTTCAACAGTTATGATATTTGCTGAAATTGTTTCTTTATTTTGTTCAATTAATTTAACTTTTTCTTTATCAGTCATTTCATCCGTGAATAATTCAATTACTCTTCTCATTTCAGGATAAAATACTTTTTCTGATAATCTTAACTCTTCTAAATCTAATCCTTTAATTTCATCAAATACATTTATATCAACATAGTGATTACCCACTACTCTAACTACTTTATCATTTTCATCATTTGCATATATATCAACAGAATTAATACCTGCATTTTCGATTTCAATAGCTTTTTCTAAAGATATAAAATCACCTTTTGATGTTAATATTTCTCCATATTCATCTACTATATCTTTTGCAGCATATTTTTCTCTAATTCTATTTCTGATAGCTAACTTTTTGTTAAATTTATATCTACCCGCTTTTGATAAATCATATCTTTTTGGATCAAAGAATAGATTGTGTAAAAGTGAAGTTGCAGCTTCAACAGAAGCTGGATCCCCAGGTTTTAATTTTTTATAGATTTCAATTAAAGCTCTATCTTTTGTATTAGAGGTGTCTTTTTCAAGAGTATCTACTAATACTTGTGATTCTCCAAATAATTCTTTTATTTCATCATCTGACTCTACAACTAAAGCTCTGATCAGAGTAGTTGCAGGAAGCTTTCTCGTTCTATCTATTCTAATAGTTAAAGCGCCTGCTGCATCTGTGTCATATTCTATCCAAGCACCTCGGTTAGGAATAACTGTTGACGCAACAATCTTTTTACCATTTTTATCAAAATCTTCACTATAATATACGCCAGGTGATCTAACTAACTGAGAAACCACTACTCTCTCAGCACCATTTATAATAAAAGTCCCATTTTTTGTCATTAAAGGAAAATCATCCATCATAAGAACTTCTTGTTCTTTAAGTTCCTTAACTTTTCCATCATCAAATATAATAAGACGTACATCTACTCTCATTTTCTTAGAATATGTAACATCTCTATCTTTGGACTCTTGTTCAGAATATTTTGGCTCATCATCAAATTTAAAGTTTAAAAATTCTAAATGAATATTTCCTGAATGATCAGTTATAGGAGAAATATCTTCAAATACTTCTTTCAAACCTTTGTCTAAAAACCATTCATAACTGCCTTTTTGAATATCTAATAAATTAGGCAAAGCCAATGCTTCTGGAATCCTAGAAAAACTTTCTCTTTTTCTTCTACCATACAACTCTGTATGATTGTTCATATATGCCACCTCTCATCGTATATAACAAGCGGATTACAACCGTTTAAACAGTAACAAACTTCTCAATAAAAATAAAAAATAGCGCAAATTTCCATTATTATTTTTTATTTAGTATTCAATAAATATATCAAAAAAAAATAAAAAAGTCAACTTTTATTTTTAAAAAGTTAACTTTTTTTAATATATGAAACATTTTCATAAATATTGTTTTAAAAACTCATATTTTGTTAATGATGTGCTTCTTTTAAGAATATGAGTTTACACGCCTTAGCAGAAATATTTACCTTTTTGCTATCAATTTCTACAATTGCCGAATCATCAAACTGTTCAAAGTCTAATACTTTAATCTTTTGTCCCATCTTGAT
>JAEZZN010000136.1 GCA_023418535.1 Bacillota bacterium
CTCTTAATTCTAGAATTGTATCTGAATTTAATACTCTCTTTGAATCTAAACCTGGTAAATCTAGCATTCTTGCTTCAGAACCACCTGCAAATATGATTTTATCTGCATCAATAATATGTTCACCATCGTTTACAGATACTTTCTTATCAGCTGTTATTGTACCTATACCATTAAATAGTTTAATTCCATAAGATTTGAATAAACCTGCAATACCACCAGTAAGTTTCTTAACTACGCCATCTTTAATATCTACTAATTTAGATAAATCCATTGAATAAGCGTCGTTTACAAGTTTAACTCCTCTTTCTTCAGCTTCTTTAATTGTATAGATTATTTCTGCATTGTGTAAATATGTCTTTGTTGGAATACATCCTCTATTTAAGCAAGTACCCCCTACTACTGAATATTCAACAACTGCAACTTTTCCGCCTAATTGAGCTGCTTTAATAGCTGCTACATAACCAGCAGGACCACCACCAATTACTACTACGTCATATTCTCCTTTTCTTTCTCTTTTTGGAGCTTCTGTTGTTGCATTTGCAACTGATTGTGGTAATACATCTTTTTCTTGAGAAGCAGCTTCAGCTTCTACCGCTTTTTCTTCAGCAGCACTTGAATCTTCAGTTTCTGGAATAGATTCACCTGGTTCACCAATCCATCCAATTGTTGTAACTACTGGAACTACTTCACCAGCTTTGTGTAAAATCTTTAATAATGTACCTGAATCTTCAGCTTCAACATCCATATTAACTTTATCTGTTACTATTTCTAAAAGAGGTTCTCCAACTTTTACTTCGTCACCTTCATTTTTATACCATTGTACAATTTCGCCCTCTTCCATTTCTGAACCAGCTTTGGGCATGATTACTTCATATGCCATAAATATTCCTCCTCAACTATAATAATAATCCTACTGGATTTTCTAAGTTTTTCTTCAATGTATTCATGAATTTTGCACCTTCTAAACCATCAATAATTCTATGGTCAGCATTTAATGCAATCTTCATTATCGGTCTAATTACAATTTCCCCATCGATTACTACAGGTTTTTGAATTGTAGCTGCTACTGATAAAATAGCTGTGTTTGGTTGATTTATAATTGATGTAAAACTTTCAACACCATACATACCTAAGTTAGAAATTGTAAATGTTGAACCAGACATTTCTGAAGCTTTTAACTTCTTATCTAATGTTGCTTTAATTACTCTCTTAGATTCTACAACCAATTCTCCAAAGCTCATATCTTCAGCACCTTTTACTACAGGAACATAAAGTCCTTCATCAGTACCTACAGCAAGTGATAGATTTACATAATTGTGTAAGATTATTTCTGATTCGTCTTCACTAACTGACGCATTTACATATGGGTGTTGTTGTAATGATTTAACTGTTGCAAGTGAAATATAATCTGTCACTGATGGTTTTTCACCATATTTTTCAACTATTAAATCAACTGTTTGTTTTCTAAATGCAAGTAAATTAGTCATATCAACTTCAACTACTACTGAATAAGTAGGTGATGTTTGAAGTGACTCTTTCATTCTCTTACCAACAACCTTCTTAATACCAGGCATTGGTATTCTAGTTTCTTTTTCATTTTCTTCAGCTCCAGAAGCTTTAGCTTCAACTTTAGGAGCTTCTTGTTTAACTTCGGCTTGTTTTTCTTCACCATGTAGAAGTCTTAAAACATCTTCTTTCATAATCTTACCTTTTGGACCACTACCTTCAATAACTTCGATGTTTAATCCTTCTATATCGGCAATTCTTTGCGCAAGTGGTGAAATTTTAATTCTACCACTTACTTTATATTCTGTAGCATCATCAAGGTGCACACGTCCTTTTGCTCCAGTACCTTTTATTTCTGACAAGTCAATACCATTTTCTCTTGCATATTTTCTTGCGGCTGGAGTAGCTCTAAATTTTCTCTCTGACATAGCTTCTCCTTTATTATTGTTTATTAACTGTTTTTAGTACTGCCTCTTTAACTTGTTCTACACTTGGTTGAACAGCTTTTTCAAGATTTGGTGCTGAAGGAACATGAGTATCTGCACTAGCTACACGTCTAATTGGTGCGTCTAAGAAATCAAACGCTTCAGATTCTACAACTCTTGCAACTATTTCTCCACCAAAACCACTTGTTTTGAATGAGTCATGTACTACTACTAATTTTCCTGTTTTCTTTACTGACTCAAAAATTATTTCATTATCTAATGGTATCAATGTCATAATATCTACTAATTCTACATCTACACCTTCTTTAGATAATTCTTCTGCTGCTTTTTCAGCTAATATAAATGCTTTACCCCATGATACTATTGTTACATCTTTTCCTTCTCTAACAATTTTACCTTTACCAATTGTAGCTATATTATCATCAGAAGCATCTACTTCACCTTTCATACCAAAGTGAGTTTTTGGTTCTAAATAAAGAACAGGGTTATTGTCTCTTATAGCTGCTCTTAAAAGTCCATATGCATCATTTGGATTTGATGGTGCAACAACTTTAATACCTGGAATATGTGTAAACCATGCTTCTAAAGTTTTACTATGTTGTGATGATGCTCCTGTACCTGCACCATTAGCAGCTCTTAATACCATAGGAACTTGAACTTGTCCACCTAACATATATCTCATTGGAGCAGCTTGGTTAACAATAGCATCCATTGCAATTGTTATAAAGTCCATAAATGTAACATCAACTATTGGTCTCATACCTAATGAAGCTGCACCTGCAGCTGCACCATTTATAGCTGCTTCTGAAATAGGTGCATCTATAACTCTCTCTGGACCGAACTCTTCGATCATCCCTACAGTAGTACCAAAATCACCACCAAATATACCAACATCTTCACCAATTAAAAATACATTTTCATCTTGACGCATTTCGTCTACCATAGCTTGTTTGATAGCTTCACGAAATTGCATTACTTTTTTTTCTCCCATATTAAATCCTTTCTTAACTTTCGTATTTATCAGTCTTATATTAGTCTGCAAAATTATCTTGGAATGCTACTGATTCATCTGGATATGGAGCTTCTTTTGCAAATTCAACAGCTTCCATAACATCATCAATAGCTTTTTCTCTTATTTTATCTAACTCTTCAACCGTTGCTGTACCATCTTCTAATAAAACTTTTCTGAAAGCTTCAATCGGATCTCTTTCTTTCCATGAATTTATTTCTTCTCTTGATCTATATGCTCCAGCATCACTAGCTGAGTGGCCAAACCATCTATATGTTAAAGATTCAATAAGTACAGGACCTTTTCCTGATCTTGTATGTTCAATAGCTTCCATCATTGCATCATAAACAGCTAAAACATCATTACCATCTTCAATTAAAATTCCAGGAATACCATAAGCACTAGCTCTATCACTTACATAATCAACATTCATAGCATCGTTGATATCCATTGAAATACCATATTTATTGTTAATAACATAGAAAATTAATGGTAAATCCCAAGCTGATGCCATATTTAGACATTCGTGGAATGAACCTTCATTTGAAGCACCGTCACCCATTGCTGCTAATACTACATTACCTGTCTTTTTCATTTTTTGAACAAGTGCAGCACCTGTTGATAGCCCATGTCCACCACCAACAATACCATTACATCCCATATTGTTCACTTCTAGGTTAAACACGTGCATTGAACCGCCACGACCTTTACAATATCCTGGTTCTTTACCTAAAATTTCTGCCATCATCAATTTTAAGTCAATCCCCTTTGTGATAGTTTGTCCGTGTCCTCTGTGGTTTGAATACATTAAGTCTTCTTTTCTTAAAGCATATATACCACCAACGTTTGCAGCTTCTTCACCTACAGAATAGTGTGTCATACCTGCTACTAAACCTCTTGCAAAAAGTTTTGATAGTTGTAGGTCGAAATGTCTAATTTCTTCCATTAATCTCAACATATCCAACTTT
Organism: Bacillota bacterium; assembly: GCA_023418535.1. The sequence goes on from JAEZZN010000136.1 coordinate 3,930, forward strand.
TGTTCTTTTGTTAATTTGTCTGAATATTTTCCCATAATACTCCCTTTCATATATTTTGATTTACGTGTTCATTTAAATTATACAACAAGTATCGTAAATTACCACAAAAGTAAAATTTTAACTAATTTGAATCCTCGTGCAAACCATAAGCCTGTGCTATATCTTGCACAAATATTATACCTGCACCCTCTTTATTTATCTCTATATCTAAATTAATAGAATTAACGATATTCTGATAATTATCTTCTTTTACAATCATCATAACTACTTCTTTTTCTGGTTCAATTTCCATATTAAACAATTTTAATACTTCTTCAGAATCAGCACCTCTAGCATTTATTATTGTTGCACCTCTTGCTCCAGCTTTGTTAGCAGATTCTACAATATCCTCACCTTTACCTTTTTCAACTATAGTTGTAATTAATTTATACATAGGGCTTTTAACTCCTTCATCGTTAACTTTATACTCTATATTAAACGCGTGAATTTGATTTATTTTAGTAGTAAATATAATTCCTGTGTTTGGCTTATCAAAGTGAAATTTTTCCATTAATACAGGAATTAAATTATCTAACATTTCATCATCAACAAGTAAAGAAATCATTTCTTTGTCTCTATCAAAAATAGATAAAAAATTCAAAACTTTATGACTGACGGTTCCTCGACAAAGAAAAATAGTACCAAATCTTGCTCCATGTTTTTTAGACAAACTTAAAACTTTTGAAGCTTTTCCTTTATTAACAATAACATGAACAAGATGATATAATTTATTCTGCATTAGAACCTCCTTATATAATGTATTTAGGTTGTTAAAGGTAACCTATAATCCTTTATCGACTAAGTATTATTCAGTTTTACTGTATAATATTGTTATTAGATAGAGTGTACTCGTTCCCTCCTTGAGATTTAA
>JAEZZN010000137.1 GCA_023418535.1 Bacillota bacterium
TAGCAAAACGAGAAGAAGTAGTAAAAGGAGTTGTATCAATAGATAATCCAAACTGGATTAAGACAGATAAAGGATATATCTATAGACCATTAGTAGTAGACACTATAAAAGTAAGAGGTTTAATGTCAGGTACAACAAATGTAAGAATGACGCCAAATGGAACTTTAATTGGAACACTTAGAAAAGCTGAATATGTAGAAGGAACATTAAATATATCAAATCCAAACTGGGTAAGAGTAAGATACCAAAACAGAGATGGATATGTATATAGAAGTTTAATAGTAGATTCAGTTTCAGTAAGTGGAACAGTCACAGCTACAGTAAATGTAAGACAAACACCAAATGGCAAAGTATTAGGAACACACAGAAAAGGGGTTAAGTTAACAGGTAAGGTATCTGTAAGCAATCCAAACTGGGTAGAAATCCAATACAAAGGCCAAAGAGCATATGTTTACAAAGAGTTTGTAAAATAGAATGGAAAAAATCGGAGTTCGCTCCGATTTTTTTATGCATTTTTAAAATATTATAACTTTTAAGATTTTGATTAAATTTTTGCTCATAATTATGATGTAATTATGTACAGAAATAGGAGGTAGATATGCCGGAAATTATACCAATAAAAGATTTAAGAAACACAACTGAGATTTCTGAACTATGCAGAGAAAAACAAGAACCTATATTTGTAACCAAAAATGGTTATGGTGATTTAGTTGTTATGAGTATGGAAACTTATGACAGATTATTGTTAACGAAAGATTCAGATGAATCTATCTATATATCTGAAGCAGAAATAAAAGCAGGTGGAGAATTGAAAGAAGCAAAAAATGCTTTAGATGATTTAAGGAAGAAACATTTTGGATAAATATAGAGTGTTTATATCACCTAAAGCGTATAGGGATTTAGATGTATATATAGATATATTAAAGAAAATCTTTTTTCTCCAAAAGCTGCACTAAATTTAGTTAATCTTATTGAAGAAGAAATATTAAATTTAGAATTATTTCCAAATAAAGGATCTATTAGAGAGATTGGAATATATGCTGACAAAAAGTATAGACAAATTTTTGTAAAAAACTTTACAATTATTTATCGTGTATATGAAGAGAATAAAGAAGTAGTTATAATTACTGTTAAATACTCAGCGAGTAGTTTTTAGATATGTAATTAATGATAGGATAAGTAGATTAGGATGTGGGGAAAGATTAGTAAAAAAGTTATTTTAACAATATTAGTAATATTATTTATATTATCATCTTGCACTCAGAAAGTAGAACAAGAACTTACTTTGGAAGATTTTATGTTTATGATGAAAATGGGAAAATTATGAATTACCCTGAAAATGAGGAGTTAAGTTTTTACGATATGAATGATAAGGCCTCGCATTATGGTAAAGAAGGTACAGATTATAAAATTTACTATACAAAAAGAGGGATTAATGTAGGATCCCCAGCAAAAATAAATTTGGAGGCTTATGATTTATCTAGATTTAATATTTCATATAGCGAAGCTTTTTTGTGGTGGCCAACTATCAAAGATGAGTATACTTTAAATAAAATTGAAAAATATAAAGAAAAATATAAAAGCAATAACGAACAAGTAAAGCACACAAATGAGCTTGATGAGAACGTATCTTTGTTTGTAAATGCTGCATCTGAAGTAGATAAAAACGGTAATTTTAATTTGTTAGAATTAAATGAAAAGGGAAATCCTATTGAAAGGAATTATAATAATGATTTTTATCATATTTATTTCAAAATTAGAAAAGATAACATTTATAGTTGGGCAGTAGAACATGAGCTATCTATGGAGGACTATAGATATAGAGGACGATAATTTAATGTTTAATAATTTATTATGTTAAACATTATTTCGGTAACACAACCTGAAAAAAATCTTGATAATAAAAAAAGAGTATGTTTATAGATCAAATTTTAAAAGAAATAGAAAAAAACCGGCATAAAGGTTAATACCTTTATGCCGGTTTAAGTTTTCATGGAATAAATCCTAATTAAGGACCAAAATCCAATTTTTAATTTCTATTTTACAAAGTATTTGTAAACATATGCTCTTTGGCCTTTGTATTGAACTTCTACCCAATTTGGATTGTTTACAGATACTTTACCATTTACTACAGAACCTTTATTTAATGTTCCTAAGACCTTGCTATTTGGCGCCTGTCTTACATTTAGAGTAGTAGTTGTTCTACCGTTTACTGAAACTGTATCTCCAATTAAACTTCTATATACATATCCATCTCTGTTTTGGTATCTTGTTCTTACCCAGTTTGGAGTTGTTATATTTATTGCTCCTTCTACATATTCAGCATTTCCAAGTTTTCCAAATATATATCCATTTGGTGTCATTCTAACATTTGTTGCACCTAACATTAGGCCTTTAATTTGTAGAGTATCAACTATTAATGGTCTATAGATATAGCCTTTATTTGTTTTAACCCAATTTGGATTATCTATTGATACAACACCTTTTACTATATCTTCACGTTTTGCTAAACCAGTTACTTTGCCATTTGGAGATTTTCTTATATTTGAATCTCCACTTGCGAAGCCTCTTACTTCTAGTGCGTTTGAAAGAAGTGGTTTGTATACATATGCTTCTTGGTCATAGTAATCGAATTTAACCCAGTTTGAACCTTCTTCGTATTCACCTTCTACTATAGCTTCACGTTCAAGTGTTCCTATGATTTGACCATTTGGACTTCTTCTTACATTTGTTTTGCCTATAATAAATCCTTTTGCATTTCCTTTTACTTTAGTAAATTCAAGGATTACATTACCATCATCGTCTTTAGTAGAATATTTATATTCATATTTACTATTTTCTTTATATGGTTTTGCAAATTCTTCAATAGCAGCTTCTAACTCATCTTCACGACCAGTATAGTTCATTGAATCAAGTTGTTCAATTAAATCGCCATTTTCATCAACTAAGTTTATAGTGATATCTACATTTATTTTTAATCTAGTTACTAATCCGTGACCTATATTATAAGCTACTTCGTCTAGATATTTATAATCTTCTGAAAGTTTAGGAACATTTACAGGAAGTTTACCTGAAGAAGCAACTTTACCAAATACTACATCTAGAGAGAATGGTATATTTGGTCCAAATGTCTTAACAGGATCTTTACCTTTTTCAGTTGGGTCCATACCCTTAGCGCCATAAGCTACAACAACAGCATCTGCATGTTCATATCTACCAACATCATATGGTTTACCAATACTTATTATTACAGATTGTTTATTGTTTTCTTTTGCAAGTCTTGTGAATTGATCTGGTACATTAGCTAACCAGAAATCTTTAGACATTTGGTTTACAGAACCTATTTCACTTACAGCGATTATATAGTCATAATTTTTAGCATATTCTTCTAATTCTGCCATAGTAGTATTTTTTGTAAATTGTTTTACATCAACTACTGCGTTTTCATTAATTATACCTTCGCTTTTTAGTTTGTCTGATCCATATTGGAAACCTGGTAATTCGTTAGCATATGGAGTTAAAATTAATACTTTTTCATCTTCTTTTGGATAAAGAGGTAATGTATCATTATCATTTTTTGTAACTGTAATAGCTTTTTGAGTGATTTCTCTTTGATCATCAAAATGTTCTTGAGAACCTACTACGTTTAATGCATTACTTATCTTTTCATCAAGAGGCTTATTATATTGTTCTAAATCTAATATATTTCTTCTTTGTTTTAATTCTAAAATTCTTCTAACTGACTGATCTATTCTTTCTTCAGTAAGTTCACCAGAATCTACTGCTTTAACTACTGTGTCAATTATACTATCTAATTTTTCTAAGTCTTTGGTTGATTGTAAACTTGTTGGCATTAGAGGAATATCTGTACCAGCTTGAATTGTCATTAAAACAGCTTCTTCTTCACCAAAGTGAGTAGAAATAGCTTTCATATTCATGGCATCAGTGATTATAATTCCATCATAACCCATATCTTCTCTTATAATACCTGTAAGAATATCATCAGATAATGTTGCAGGGATATGAACTTCACTACCATCAGATTTAGAGATAGCTGTATCTTTTTCAAGTTGTGGATATGAGATGTGAGAAGTCATAATCATATCTACTCCTTCATTTGCAGCTTTTCTAAATGGAATAAGTTCCATATTATTTACTTCTTCTAAAGATTTATCTACTTCAGGTAAACCAACATGACTATCTACAGCGGTATCACCATGTCCAGGGAAGTGTTTAACAGCTGCGCTGACACCAGTATCTTGTAAACCTTTTATTACATTGCTTCCTAGTTCACCAACTAAATGAGGATCACTAGAAATAGATCTTAATCCGATAACAGGGTTATTAGGATTATTGTTTACGTCAAGTGATGGAGCTAGGTTGATATTTATACCTAAAGATTTGATTTCTTCACCAATAATTTGTCCATATCTATAAGCAAGATCATTATCTCTTGTTGCACCTAGAGCCATATTACCTGGTAAACTAGTACCAGTACCAAGTCTTACAACTATACCACCTTCTTGGTCTATTGATAACAGCATTGGTAAAACATCATTATCTATTGATGTTTTTTGTATATCATGAGTAAGTCTTGTAGTTTGTTCAGTTTCAACTACGTTTTCTGCAAAAAGAATTATACCACCAAATTTATATTTTTTGATAGCTTCTCTTATCTCATCATTAAGTTCAGTAACTGGTTTTCTTTCACCGCCATTTTCGGTCCAGTATCTAAACTCTACCATCAACATTTGCCCTATTTTTTCTTCAAGAGTCATGTTTTCGATCATTTCGTCAATATTATCAGCTTTTGAAACTCTTATATTTCCAAAACTAAAAATCATAACAAAAGCTAATATCAGTGACAGCGTTCTCTTAAAAGTTTTGTTCATAGATACACTCCTTTATTGTTTATTTGATACATATTAATTATACCATTTCACAATAAAAAACCTTGTTTATTAGAAAGAAACTTTATTTAATGGGCAAAGAAGTTGTGATATGGTTTTCATAAATTAGGAAAAATAGAGATTTGTGGTTATATTACAATATGTTAATAGTTATTTTATGGACAATAATTTATATTCCTAATATACAAAACTTCATAAATTTTATTTTCTTTAATATTTATATACACAGATTCTACATATATAAGTAATATATTTTGGGTATAACATTGATATACTTGTAGAGCAGAATAATAAAATTTAATAGTTTAAAAGTGTTTAATTAAAGAAAAGAAGGTGAATTATGTTAGGAGCAATAATTGGAGACATTGTTGGGTCAAGATTTGAATTCGACAATCATAGGATTAAAGAGTTTGAATTATTCACATATGAATCCTTTCCAACAGATATACGTAAACAAGCATTAAAGTTTTTAAATCAGCAATTACTTGATATTTTAGTAGAATTTGAAAATAAATATAGTATGGAAATATAAGAATAAAATGTAAGGGGGTCCCATGCTACAAAATGAATTATTAATAAGTTCAGTATTTATAGCTGGATTCTTATCGTTTTTTGCACCATGTACATTTCCTTTGATACCAGCATATATTGGTTTTATGACAGATGAATCTGGAGAATATAAAAAATTTAAAATTGGAAGATTTGAGATAAATAAAGGAGCCATTATAAAGACGATGGCATTTGTTCTAGGACTTTCAACTAGTTTTGTGATTTTAGGTTTTGGAGCAGGAATAATAGGAAAAGTATTAAATAACAAATGGGTAATTATAATTTCCGGATTTTTGGTATTTTTACTTGGTATTCACCAGATGGACTTAATTCACTTTGAAAAAATAAACAAAATCAAAGGAATTAGATTTAAAAATGATAAGAAAAAAGCTTTAGGAACATATTTAATGGGGATATCATTCAGCTTAGGATGGACACCATGTGTTGGACCTGTTTTAGCAGCTGTATTATTGACGTCTGCAAGTAGTGGACAGCAATTTTATGGAGCATTTTTAATGCTGATTTATTCAATAGGATTGATGATACCATTTTTAATAATGGCAATCGCATCAAGTGCATTGATGAATAAATTCAAATTTTTTGAAAAACATTTAATTACGATTAAACGAATTGGTGGTTTTTTAATAGCCTTAATGGGAATAGTACTAATGAGTAACCAATTACCAAAAGTAACAGCGTTTTTCAACAATTTATTTAATTAGATAGAAAGTAGAAAAATATGAAAAAGAGATTTTTATTAATCGCATTTGCGATTATTTTTTCAATTACAGCATGTACAAGCAAAAGAGATGTAACAAGCGATGATGACAAGAATAAAGATGAAATAAGAAAACAAATAGATGAGATTATTAGTCAACATCAAAATGAAAATAATGATGAAAATCCAAATGATGAAATAGATTATTCTAAAACAAAATTAAAAACAATATATTTAGCAGGTGGATGTTTCTGGGGCGTGGAAGCATATATGGAAAAAGTTTATGGAATCGCAGATGTTGTAAGTGGTTATGCAAATGGAAATACTGAAAATTCAACTTATAAAGATGTTCTGTACAAAAATACAGGACATGCTGAGACTGTAAAAGTTGACTATGATCCAGAAAGAATTTCAATGGAGAAAATACTAGATTATTATCTTTTAGTTGTGGATCCTACGAGTTTAAATAAACAAGGAAACGACAGAGGTACGCAATATAGATCTGGCGTTTATTTTACAGATGAAAATGAAAGAAAAATAATCGAAGAAAGACTGAAAAAAGAGCAAGAAAAATACAAAGATAAAATAGTTGTGGAAGTCCAAAAACTAGATAATTTCTATGAAGCCGAAGAATATCATCAAGACTATTTAAAGAAAAATCCAAATGGATATTGTCATATCGATATTTCAAAAGCGAATGAAGTGATTATTGACCATTCAAAATATCCAAAACCTTCAGATGAAGAATTAAAAAAGAAATTAACAGAAGCTCAATATAAGGTTACACAAGAAAATGATACAGAACATGCATTTTCAAATGAATACTGGGATAATAAAGAGAAGGGGATATATGTGGATGTTGCAACAGGAGAACCGCTATTTAGTTCAACGGATAAATATGATTCTGGTTGTGGTTGGCCATCATTTACAAAACCAATTTCTAAAGAAGTAGTCACTTATCATAAAGATTTTAGTTTTAATATGGAGAGAACAGAAGTTAGAAGTAGATCTGGTGATTCACATTTAGGACATGTATTTAATGATGGGCCAGAGGAATCTGGCGGATTAAGATTTTGTATAAATAGCGCATCTATCAGATTCATTCCTTTAAATGATATGGAAAAAGAAGGGTATGGATATTTGACACATATTATAAAATAAGGAATTTAAAACAAGAGCATCTATAAAATATAGATGCTTTTTTTATTGGAAAACTATTATTCAGTTTAGACTAATTTTACTAAGGGTATCAATAGACCGAAGTGTTATATTATTTAAAATAAGATGGAGGTATCATGAATTTTGAAAAGCTATATATAAATGGTGAATATGTGGACTCGACTTCTGGTCAATTTATAGAAGTGGAAAATCCAGCTACAAATGAAATTATTGGAAGAGTTCCTAGAGGGAATGCTGAAGATATTGAAAAAGCAGCTTTATCAGCAAAGGAAGCTTTTAAGACTTTTAGCTTAACTAGTTTAGAAGAAAGAATAGAAATAATGAAAAAATTCGCAGATTATCTAAGAGAAAATCTTGATGAAATCGCTGAATTAGTTACTAAAGAATTAGGTTCTCCAATTGAATTTTCTAGAAAAACACATGTAGAGTCACAAATAGATCGTATCGAAAAATATATTGAAATAGTTAAAGATTATGAATTTTCAAGAAGAGATGGTGGTGCCCTTATTGTTAAAGAACCTGCTGGTGTAATAGGATGTTTAACTCCTTGGAACTATCCTCTTGGACAAATTATTCAAAAAGTTGTATTTGCCATATTAGCTGGTAATACAATTGTATTGAAACCGAGTCAACAAACACCTCTAGTTGCATATTATGTAGTAGAAGGGTTTGAAAAGGCTGGACTGCCAAAAGGTGTATTAAATCTAGTTACAGGAGCTGGTAGAGAAGTAGGTAATGCTATAGCTTTAAATAAAAACATTGATGTACTTTCCTTCACTGGATCTACAAAAGGTGGAAGTGAAGTTGCAAAACTTGCACAAGAAACTGTAAAAAGAACTACTCTAGAATTAGGTGGTAAATCTCCAGCAATATTCTTAGATAAGGAGAATCTAGAGCTTGGAGTAAAGAAAATGTTAGATATAGTGATTAGAAATACAGGTCAAACCTGTGCAGCTTGGACACGTGCTATTGTTTTAGAATCTATAAGAGAAGATTTTGAAAAAGAAGTTAAAAGACAATTCCCTGATTTCATAGTTGGAGATCCAAACGATGTAAACAGTATATCTGGTCCATTATCATCTAAGAAACAATATGATAAAGTTACAAAATATATTGAAGAGGGAAGGAAGATAGCGGATGTTTTAATAGAAGGCGACTATGAATTTCCGGAAAATGGATACTATGTAAATCCAATAGTATTCAACGACGTGAAAAATGATTCAATTATAGCAAGAGATGAAATATTTGGTCCAGTACTTTCTGTAATCTATGTGAAAGACAAAAAAGAAGCTATAGAAGTAGCTAATGATACAGATTATGGCCTATCTGGTGCTGTATTTGGAAATCAAGAAGAAGCTTTTGAAGTTGCTAAATTGATACGTACAGGAACTATCACTGTAAATGATGGACCTGGCGCAACCGGAACACCTTTTGGTGGCTACAAAATGAGTGGCTATGGTAGAGAAGGCGGAATTGAAGGTTTAGAAGAGTATTTAGAAACTAAGACTATTAATATTATAGAATAATATAAAAAAGCTAGGATATATTGTATCCTAGCCTTTTAATTTTAAATGTGAGTATAATTAAAATTTAATATTTTATTAAAATATTTATATTTTGATTATCTTTCACTATAAATCCATCATTTATTTCTTTTATGAAAACATTATTATCTTTTAGATGAGTCTTTATCCTATCAAGCTCGTTCTCATCTTCTACTATTATTTCAAAATAATTCAAACCTAAATCGCCATCTTCTCTAAGTTTCATATTTGCTGAATCCCAAATGTTTATAGCTATATAATGGTGATAAAGTCCGCTTGCCATAAATATTGCTTGTCTTGGAAATTCAAATTTATTATAAAATCTCGATATATTTATATAGAAATCCACTAAAAGATCTAATATTGTTTGTTGAAGAGGTTCTATTATTGTATTTAATGTTGGTGAACTTGTTATTGAATTCATTTAATCTACTGAACTATATATTTAATTATATATTACTTATTATCTATCCATACTGATGACCTAAATAAGAGAATCTTATGATATTTTTATTTTCCTTGATATTACTTCTCTCAAAGAAGAAGTAATGTTCTTTATTATCTTTAGAGTTTTTTTTGTTTAACATGAAGTAATTTCTATTAGATGAACTTAAGCAATAGAGAATATCATCAACTAAAAAAGTAAGAGGTATGTTTATATCTGCAAATTTATAAAAGTCTTTTTCAAAATTCTTATAATTTTTCGAGAAATAATCAAATTGGATACTATTTTGTTGTAATTCATTCATGACTTATCCTCCAAAAGATTTAATCTAATAATATCTTTATAATGAATGTTTTTAACTGTGTTATCTGTTCTAAAGTAAACAGTTAGATTTTCTATATCTACTATTTGCCCAATAAAAGGCTTATGGCTATCTCTTACATATAAAACAATATCGAGCCTATTAAGATAAACTTGTCCTAATAGCATAAGAATTTCTTCTTCATTCATTTGCTTTGAAAAATCTATTTCATTTCCCATTTGTAATAGAGCACTAGTATGTTCAGAAATAAAAAAGCCCATCCATTTTGCCATGCCTCTATCTACATAATATCTTACCGATTCATAGGGTAAATAATCTCTTATAATCATATAATACCGTCCAATCCACCAGCATGACCTCCGATTAATTTGCTTCTTTCAATTACTCTAGATCCTTTAATTAAAGATGTTCCAGAAAGGATGGAAGTATAACCAAATTTATCTCTTATTTCATCTATTGCTTTATCTAAATTATCTTGTTTTTGTAATTTATCAACATCATCAAAAAGAGTATATGTTATAAAATTGTCTTCATGTAATTTTCCATAATTAACACCAATATTTCTAACGGAACCACCTTTATATTTTTCTCTGAAAAGATTGATTACCTCATTCGATAAAGTCTTAGTAGAATATGTTGGATTAATAGTTTTTTGAGCTTTAATAGACTTTTTATTTTCTTTATAAGAGAAACCAATATAGATTGAAATCTGACTTGTTTTTTTATTTTTTCTTCTAATTCTTGTGGCTACTTGTTCTGCCATCTCTTTTAAAACTATCTCAATTTCATTTTGATTATTATAGTCTCTTGGTAATACTTGAGAATTACCACATCCTTTTGATTTTGCTTTGTAGGGAATAGTTACTTTTGATTCATCAACACCATTAGCATGAAACCATAATTGAAGTCCTATTACTCCAAATTCTCTTTTTAAAATATCAGGATTAGAAGTAGCTAAATCTTTTACTGTATGTATTCCAAGTTTATTTAATCTTTTAGCGGTTCTATTTCCAATCCCCCAAAAGTCTGTGAGATTTTTTATATTCCAAACTTTAGTTTCAACATCTTCATAAGACCAATTAGCTCTCATTGTTTTTGTTGTTTTAGCTTCATTATCAAGAGCTAATTTAGCAAGTAATGGATTAGAATTGCTCATACCAACTGTAGAAAATATTCCGGTTTCTTTCCATATTTCATTTTGAATTTTTGCTGAAACATAATCTAATTTATCTTTTCTACTAATATTTTTGTTAGGAACAAAATAATTTAAGGAACTACTTAAATCAATAAATGATTCATCAATAGAATAGGGATGTATTTCATTCTCTGCAGTATAATTTTTAAAAATTTTTTGAATTTTTAAGTTTTCTTCAATATATAAACTCATTCTTGGTGGGACAATCAAAGTTTTTTTTGCCCACTTTTCTATATATTCTATATATTCTTTAGTAATATCTATGTTTTGTCTTATTGCATTTTCATAAGAAAACTTTCTTGTCTCTATATCAAAAGGAAGATCTCTAGCTCTACCAATATTTTCTTTTCCGAAAACTTTTTTAAATGTAGGACTGCTGGCTAAAGTAAGACCAGAAGAATTATCTGAATTACTCATTACACAAAGAGATGTAGTAAGAGGATTTAGATTTCTTTTTACGCATTCAACACTGGCATAAAAACTTTTCATATCTATAAAAGCAATATCAGACTTGGGCTCTAAAGAATAATCAATTAACCCCATACTATACCTCCTCTTAATTACGTAATATTACATATTTAAATGTGGTTAAAATTATTTATATTATATCTTGCTATTTTCAAAGTTAAAAAGTACTTAAATCTAAATATAGTTGATAGAAAGATTTTGATAATAATTTTATTATTAAAATAAATTTTAAAATTGAAAAATCGTTTCAAAAAAATAATAGTTTATTTTTTAATTAGATTTGTCTAAAAAAAACTCATGGTTTCCTTTATCAGTTCCATCAATTTTTGTAAAAAATTTATTGTTATGAGGTAAATTTAGTCGATTAATTGGAAAATCCATTCTATACATTTCATTTAATTTAAATATCATTAGATTAATATTTACATTGAATATGCTAGCTAGAGATTCATAATTTTCTCCAAGTAAAATATGCTCCATAAGTTCATCTTCATCTATTAGAAGATGAGCTGCAAAGATATTTGCTTCAAGCTCGGTGGTGTTAGTTATATTGAAAAGTTCATATTCGATTATTTCTCTATTTTGAGCTAGATTACTATGATACAAATCATGTCCAAGTTCATGAGCAAATACCATATTTAATATTCTTTCATCAACATAGGGATTGTAAAATACAAATTTATTTCTAAGAATGACTTTATACATTCCTAACAGCTTTGTTTTCTCCTTAAATGGTATAAGTACTACATTTCTTTCTTGCAAAATAATTTGAGGGTCTCTAGTACCATGTAATTTTATTAGATTTTGAACGTCATCATATATAGTAGAATTTTGCTGAGTCATGAAACCCTCCTTATATAATGTATTTAGGTTGTTAAAGGTAACCTATAATCCTTTATCGACTAAGTATTATTCAGTTTTACTGTATAATATTGTTATTAGATAGAGTGTACTCGTTCCCTCCTTGAGATTTAA
>JAEZZN010000138.1 GCA_023418535.1 Bacillota bacterium
TTAAATCTCAAGGAGGGAACGAGTACACTCTATCTAATAACAATATTATACAGTAAAACTGAATAATACTTAGTCGATAAAGGATTATAGGTTACCTTTAACAACCTAAATACATTATATAAGGAGATATTATGGATAAACAAAGTATAAAAAATAAAAAACGTAAAGACAAGCTTCATAGAGATTTAAAGTCATTTGGATTTCGTTATCCGAAGGGAGTGGAAGATAAACTCTCTGAAATAATCGATAAAAAAGCAGATGGAAAGAAACTAAACCCAATTAGCTTATCTAAAAAGTTATTGAGTTTGGCTCCAGAATATAAAGCGAAGGCAAATATTTCAGTTTTGCTTTCAATTTTAGGTGAAATTTCAATTTTTGCAACGTATTTTTTCGGAGCGTTCACAGCTCAACAGATTATTAATATTTTTTTAGGAAAAGAATCAATTTCAATTTATAAATACGGGGGATTGACATTTTTATTTGTCATAATCTATTTTTTATTGACTGGAATTTCTTCTTATCTTTCTCATACTACGGCATTTCATATATTGGATAGTTTAAGAAAAGTAGAATTTAAAAAACTTCAAAAAATCTCTTTAGGTTATCTCGTAGATCAGCCAGTTGGAAGAATAAAAGTCATGATGCAGGAAAAAGTGCAAAACTTGGAAGATTGGGTAGCTCATCTATATCCAGAACTTCCTGGGAAAATTGTGCATCCAATATTTGCAACTATTGTGCTATTTATAGTCGATTGGAGAATAGGATTGTCAATTTTTGCGCCTGTTCCTATTGCGTATTTGGGTTCTATTATAATGATGGATCGTTACGAGGCGAGAGGTTCGGTATTTATGTCATCTTATGCTTATTTGGCAGAAAAGACAATTGAATTTGTAAGAGGAATACCTGTAATTAAAGCTTTTTTACAAGAAGACAAAACTTTTAAAAAGTTTAAAGAGGCAGTAGATTTTTATCACGATACAACGCTTGATTGGTATCACAAAACTTGGCTTAGCATGTCAGTAGTTATGGCAGCTGTAATGACTCCTTTAATAGTAACCTTACCTTTGGCGGTGCATTTATTTTACTCTAATCAAATTGAAGTATGGGGACTTTTGCTTTCTGTTATATTACCACTTAGTATTTTACCACAGGCTTTTGTTATTGGACAAAGTTTAGAACTTTTTCAAATTTCAACAGAATCAGTTTATGAAATATTTGAGTTTTTAGAGTCTAAAGAACAGATTAGACCGAAAACTATGGAAGAAAAATTTGATTATAACAAAGGTATCGAATTTAAAAATGTAAGTTTCTCATATATAGAAGGAGTGAAAGTTCTTAAGGATATTTCTTTCAAGGCAAAGCCAGACCAGATTACAGCTTTTGTTGGTCCTTCAGGATCTGGAAAAAGTACGATTGCTAAACTTATCGCAGGTTTTTGGGATAATGATAGTGGAGAAATCTTGATTGAAGGAATTGAAAACAAAAATTTGCCTTTTGAAGATTTAATGGGTGAAATTGCTTATGTTTCACAAGATAATTTCTTATTCAATAAGAGCATTCGTGAAAATCTTCTTATAGCTAAACCTGAAGCCACAGAAGATGAAATAATAAAGTCTGCAAAATTAGCATCCTGTCACGATTTTATCATGAATTTACCAATGGGCTACGACACGATAGTTGGAGAAGCAGGAGGAAAACTATCCGGGGGAGAGAGACAACGCATTACAATAGCAAGAGCAATACTAAAGGATGCAAATATCATATTACTTGATGAAGCAACAGCCTATACTGACCCTGAAAATGAGTCTATTATCCAAAATGCAATTTCAAAACTTGTTAAAGGAAAAACACTAATTGTAGTTGCACATAGGCTTCACACAATTGAAAATGCAGATAAAATATTGGTAATCGATAAGGGTAGAATAGAAGACAGAGGGACTCATTCAGAGCTTTTAAAAAATTCTGCTCTTTATAATAGGCTTTGGAAAAAATATACAGGAGGTAAAATAAATGTTTGATATGATTAAAAAAGCGTTTGATTTTTCAGGTAAATATCGTTTTGAGCTATCGCGAGGAATATTTCTTATATTCTTTCAAAATATTTCCGTTTTGCTTCAATTTGTAGCTATCTATCTAGGGTTTTATTGGTGGAATGATTTTGATAAAAACAGAATATTTATCTTGTTTGGAATCATGTTCATTTCTTTTTTGCTAAATTTTATTGGCTATTTCAAGTCATATTCAAAAATATCGGGAACATTTTTTACCATTTTTAAGAATGTAAGAGAAGACGCAGGACAAAAGCTTAAAAGTGCACCTATGGGTTATTTTAGTCACACCTCTTTATCGCATATTTTAAGCTCGCTTACCATGGTAATAAAAACTGTGGAACAAATGCTTGGATTTTATTTTACTTTCACTTTTAATGGTATTGCTACAACTGTATTTTTACTTTTAGGTTTATTTGGAATGCATCTATATATTGGAATTGCAGCACTTATAATAGTTATCATGGCATTCACCTGTCTTAGAATAATGTATTCACTTTCAGCAAGAGAAACTAGACTTTTACATGATAAAAACTTAGCCTTTTCAGATGCTGCTATAGAATCTATAAGAGGAATCCCAGTGATTAGATCTTTTCCGCAAGTAAATGGCAAGATGAAAGAAAAAATTCACGAAGATTTCTATAAAGCTAGTGAGGAAATTGTAAAGACGCAAATAGAACTTGAAAAAAAATTTATTTTATCTTCAAGAGTATACGGTATACTACTATATTCAGGAAGTTTAATTATAACTCTTTTAACATATCATCTTTATGGCAAAGGATTAGTTGAAACATCAAAAGCACTTACACTTTGTGCAGTAGGATTTATGCTTTTTGGTGGCCTTCGTCAGCTTGAAAATATAACAATATTAGGTTCAAAAACGCCGCATGAAATGCAGTATATTGAAGATAACATAGACATTCCGCAAATGGAAGATGGCTCCATCAAAGAAGTTCCGAAAGATGCGGATATTGTATTTGATAATGTATCCTTTGGATATGAAAAGGGCGAAACGGTTATAAAAAATATGAGCTTTGAAATTAAAGCAAAAGAAAAAGTAGCGATTGTTGGTCCTTCTGGTTCTGGCAAAACGACAATTATAAATCTTATTTCAAGATTTTATGATCCTGATGAAGGTTCAATCAAATTTGCTGGCAAAGATTTAAGAGAATATGAAGTTTCATCAGTGCTTCGTCATCTATCTTTGGTCTTTCAAAATGTTTATCTATTTAATGACACTATTTTAGATAATATCAGAATGGCAAAAAGTCAAGCGACAGAAGATGAAGTTATTGCAGCAGCAAAGAAAGCACATGCTCATGAATTCATTTCAGAATTAAAAGAAGGATATCATACTGAGGTCGGTGAGGAAGGAAGTAGATTTTCTGGTGGAGAAAGACAACGTATTTCTATAGCAAGAGCGCTTTTAAAAGACGCGCCTGTCATTTTACTTGATGAAGCGACATCTAGTGTGGACCCGGAAAATGAAGGTGAAATCTTGAGTGCCATTAAAGAACTAACAAAAGATAAAACTGTAATATCGATTGCTCATAGACTTTCGACAGTTAAAGATGCAGATAAAATTCTCGTTATCGAAGATGGTAGAATAGTACAAATGGGAACGCATGAAAGTTTAATGACAGAAGAAGGAATCTACAAATCATTTATTCAAGCGAGAGAAGATGCTAAAAATTGGAGAATTGATATATAAGAAAACAAATAAAACGATTTGCAATAAAGCATAACAATCACACATTCAAAATAGCAAAATCAGAAAAAATGAGAAAGTAAATATATAGATATTAAGAAAATACGTAAATATTTTCAATGCAATATTGGGGAAATTTAGTATGTAGAACTAGTAAAATACACTAGATAAAAATATATCTTACATAATCGCGATACTACGGGTTTCATAATTGTGATAATGGCACATAATAACTATGATGACTATCATTCAAGCACTCTACTTAAGAGTTGAAATATTTATATTTAAAATTAGGGGGTGATTTTTGTGAAGAAAACCCCAGTTCTTATTTATGATCAGTTCTGTAACTTTGAAATAAGTGTAGCATTAGAAATTTTGGCATCGTACGGCAAAAGAATCGATGTGTTTCAAAAAAAGGAAATAGTTGCATCTGAGGAAGGTCTAAAAGTCTCACCAGATAAAACTATTTACGAATTAGATTTAGATGAATATGATAGCCTTTTATTGCCAGGTGCAGCTGATATACGATCGGCAGTAGAAGATATTGAAATAATTGAATTTATAAAAAAGTTTGATGAAAAAATAATTGGAGCTATATCTATTGCACCGATTTTGCTCGTAAAAGCTAGTATGCTAAATGGTAAGGCGTTTATGATTGGAGCAGATAAGGAAGGACTACTAAGAGAAACTTTAACGACTCATCTATTGTTATGGGGTAATGCGTATGCTCAAGTTATAAGAAATGGCAAGGGTGAGATGATAGGCCTTTATCTTTTAATTCCAGATTGAATGAAAGTAGATAGGGATGATAGAGGTCAGATATTCTATGAATATAGCTTAAATAGTAATAGCTTTTCCTCAAAAAATGGAAAAGTAAAAATGAAAAGAGAAGATGTCCTACATATTCTAGGACATGGTTTTGATGGTCTAGTAGGCTACTCGCCAATTGCTATGGCTAAAAATGCGATAGGTCTTGCAATAGCTACTGAAGATAAATAAGAAAGGGGGATGTAATATGTGTTAGTTAGTCTTGATGATGTAAAAAACTATTTAAGGGTTGAATTTGATGATGATAACAGTCTTATTACAACCCTTATAGAATTTTCTGAAAAGCAGGTAAAGTCAATACTTAGATTTGAAGATAGTGAATATGAAGAAAAGAGTCAAAACTATAAACCTGCCATTTTATATTCAGTCGCTTATTTATATGAAAATAGGGAAGAGGCAAATCATAATGAATTAAATATTATTTTAAGAGCCATACTTTTTTCTGGTAGAAAGGCAGATTTTTGATTAAAATATCCCTATTAAATAAAAAGATTACAATAATAAAATCTGAAGTCGCAATAAATGAAATTGGAAATCATACATCTAATTGGAGTGATTATTACACATGCTTTGCAACAAACTGTAGTGTATCAAGACCATCAGGATTGAAAGTGTATTGTTTATACTAATTAAAATCGGGTAAGTATAAATAATAAGACTAAATTGGAGGTAAAATGAACAGAAAATTAATATTATTGAGTTTAGTTGCAGTATTAATTTTTACAGCTTGCTCAAAAGATAATAAGGAAACTGTATTAGAAACTCAAGGTGAAAGTAAAGTTGAAACTAAGGTGGAAGAAACCAAGATTGAAGAAACCAAGGTTGAAGAAACCAAGGTTGAAGAAATTAAAAATGATTCAAACAATAGTGTGACTACAGATAATTTAAACATTAAACAAGAAGGTAGTAAAATTGTTGCAC
>JAEZZN010000001.1 GCA_023418535.1 Bacillota bacterium
TTCTATTTATTTTTTCAAGTTCATTCATTAAATTAACTTTATTGTGTAATCTTCCTGCCGTATCAATTATCAAAACATCAGTATTTGAAGCTTTTTGAGATTTAATTGCATCAAATACTACTGAAGCTGGGTCTGAACCTTCACCATGCTTTATAATTTCTACATTTGATCTATTTGCCCATTCTGTAAGCTGTTCAATTGCAGCCGCTCTAAATGTATCTGCCGCAGCAAGCATTACTGATTTACCTTCTCTTTGTAAATTGTAAGCTAATTTACCAATAGTAGTAGTTTTACCTACACCATTTACACCAATTACTAGAATGATTGCTTGTTTATTTGGTATGAAATTCAAATCGTTATTTTTATTTGATAATTTTAAATTATCTTTAAGTAGACTTTCAAGTTCTCCTTTGATGAGTTTTGGATCTCTTATGTGCTTTTCTTCAATTACAACTCTCAATTGATCAACTATTTTAATTGTTGTTTCAACACCTATATCTGCAGAAATTAATAATTCTTCAAGTTCATCATATAATTCATCACTTATTTTTGCTTTACCATTTATTAAATTATCAAAAGCTGAATTGAAGGCATCTCTAGTTTTGAAAAGTCCAGTTTTAAGTCTTTCAAAAAAACCTTTCTTTTCAACTGGAACTTCAACAACAGTTTCTTCATAATTTTCCACAAATGGTTCTTCAAGAGTTTCTATAAAAGGTTTTGAAGAATTATCACCCATTTCATTTTCTACAAATTCTTCATTTGTATCTTTTGTAGTAGAGTCTCCTTTTTCGTTCATTAAAATATATTCAACTTCATTAACTTGATTTATTTTTATATCTACATTATCTTTATCAACATTGATAACAGCCTTTGGTTTACTTTCCTTTATTAAAGATTCATCTTGTAAATTATTACTTTCTTCTAGAATTTCTTCTCTTAGATTTGAATCTTCTGTAAATTCTTTATTTTTTACTAATTCATCTTTAGTTTTTTCTTTTTTGTCTAATCCAAATAATTTTCTAAACATATTCTCTCCTTCTAGAAATATAGTTCACTATTATTATATCAAAATAAAAAAGCCGATAAACGACTTTTTTATATTTTTTCAATATTTATGGAATTATCCCAAATATATTTAATTATATTCTTCTAATAGAAGAGTAATTACTTTTGAGATTCCTCTTTCTTCCATAGTCACACCGTATAAAACATCCGCCATTTCCATAGAAGCTTTTCTATGCGTAATCATTATAAACTGAGTTTTATCAGTTAATGATTTTAAGTAATTTACATATCTCTTAGTATTTGCTTCATCAAGTGCAGCATCTATTTCGTCTAAAATACAAAATGGTGCCGGATTTGTTTCAAATATAGCAAATAATAAAGCGACTGCCGTCATAGCTTTTTCACCACCAGATAGAAGTGCTATTGATTTTAGTTTTTTTCCGGGAGGTCTTGCAATAATATCTATACCTGCTGAAAGTATGTCACCTGAATCAAGTTTTAACTCAGCTTCACCTCCATTAAATAAGATTTTAAATATTTCATTAAATCTAATTTGTATTTTTTGGAAAGCTTCCTTAAATGCAAATTTCATTTCTTTTTCGATATTAGCAATCATATTGATTATATCTTCTCTAGATTCAACCAAATCATTATATTGATTTTTCATGAATTGAAGTTCTTCGCTTACAATATTAAACTTTTCAATACTTTCAAAATTAAAGTATCCAATTTCTGAAAGTCTATTTTTTATTTGTAGAACTTCTTTTCTAGTTGCATCTACTCTTTCAAGATTTTTTAATTTTATATCTAAATCTTCATTAGAAATGCTATAAGTTTCTATATAGTCATTTCTCAAATCATCAACTTTCTGTTCAGCATTATCAATCTTTAATTCAAGTTTGAATTTTTCTTTTTCATTTTCAGAAATACTATTTTTTAGTTTTTCAATAGTTTCAAAATCTTTAGAAATATTTGCCTTCTTATTTGAAAGTTCCTTTTTATATTCTTCTATTTCTTCAGTAGATTCTATAGAAGATTCTATATTTTCCTTTTCACTAATTAATTTAGAAACTTTTGTCTCACCATTTTTTAATTCTAATTCAATTAAATTAAGTGACTTTTTATCATTTTCTAAATTCCTATTTATATCCTGAATATCAAATTTAATATTTTCAATATCATTTAATAATAAATTTTTATCCCTTTCAAAAATATCAATTTCAGAGTTTATAGAATAAAGTTTTTTATCATATTCTGTGAGTTCGTTGTTTTTAGCTTCAATAGTAGATCCTAAATTTTCATATTCTAATTCATCTTTTTTGATATTTTGAACTAATTCATCAATATCTGAATAATCCTTTACTACTAATTCTTCTTCTACATTCTTTAATAGTGATTTATACTCTAGCAATCTTTTTTCATTAAAGCTTTGCTCAATATTTAATTCATTAATTTGATATCTTATATTGTCTTTAATATTTAATAAATCTTTAGTATCATCATCTAATTTTTGTAATTTATAAATAATATCATTTAATACTTCTTTTTCTTTATTTATAGAAACATCAAATTTCTGAACGGTCGATTCGGAATCAGATATCTTTTTATTAATATCTTCTAATTCTTTTTTTCTATTGATTAGTGAGTTTTGTTCTTTTTTGAATATACTTCCACCAACCATTGAACCCCATGAATTTATAACTTCACCTTCTAAAGTTATAACTCTAAATCCATTAGTTTCATTAGATACTTTTATTGCATCATTCATATTTTCAACTAATATTGTCTTCGCAAGAAAATAATCAATAATTTTTTCAATTCTTTTATCAAATTTAACTAGATTATTTAATGTATCAATCATCTTAGGATGACTTACATTTGTCTTATATCCATTTACTTTATTAATTGGTAAAAATGTAATTCTTCCTATTCTGTTTCTTTTAATATATTCGATCAAGAATTTACCATCATTTTCATTTTCAACAACAATATTTTGAAGGGATGAACCAAGTGCCACATCAAGAGCAGTCTTGTATTTATCATCAATTGAAATCAAATCTGCTAATACACCAATTATTTTTTCTTTAACAGTATTATCTCGATTTGCGTTTTGAAGTAAGTTTTGAACTGATTTATAATAACCATCATATGATTTATATTGTCTATATAAAATATCTCTTTGAGATTTAAGCATCAGCAAATTATCCTTGCTTTTTTGTTGTTTAATCTCAATATTATTAATTGAATTTAATATTCTCTCTCTATTATTTAATACTTCTTCAATTTTATTAGTATTAAAAGAAATCTTATTATTAGTTTCGATATTTTTATTTTCAAAATCAGTATTTTTTTCTTTTATTTCTTTTATTTTAATTTCTAATAAATTAATTTCATCAAGATAGGATTTTTTAAGCTTTTCATTTGTAATATCCAATTGATCTTTAGTATTTTTGTCAACTTGTAAGTTTGAAAGAATTTTTTTATCATTTTCAAGCTTTTCAAAAATATTTGAATATTTCTCACGTTTTTCAGAAATTAATTTCTTCAATTCTGAAATTTTATTATCTAATTCTTTTTGCTTTGCAATTAATAATTCTTTATTTTTTTCGAGATTTTCTAATTTTTCTTTCTTATTAATTAAATCATCAGAATATTGACTTTGCTTTTTATTTTTTATGACTATATCATTTGAAATTCGTTCAATATCAGAATTATAAAATCTTGATTTTTCATTCAATAGATTAATATCTGATTCAAGTATTTGCAATCTCCTTTCTTGTTCAATTCTTGTGTTTCTAAGATTTTCTATTTTATTTTCCATTTCCGAGATTTCAATCTGAACTGGATTAATTAATTTCTGTAATTTAGAAAGTTTTTCGCTTTCTTCACTTATCATTGAATCTATATATTCTAATCTTGATTTATCGTTAATTAAATCTTCAGAAGCTTTTTTTATTGATTTATCTAATAGATTTAACTCTAATATTTCTAGTTTTGAAGTAAGTTTTATTCCTTCCTTTGCATTATTTGATTGAACTTCAAGTAAATCTGATTCTTGCTGCTTAACCTTAATTTCTGAATTTAATCTTTCAATATTTTCTTCATTTTTAACAAGTCTTCTCTCAGCTTCAGTCTTTTTGTATTTATTTTTAGAAATACCACCTGCTTCATCAAATATTTCTCTTCTATCTTCAGGACGTCCATTTAAAATTTCATCAATACGACCTTGACCTATTATTGAATATCCATCTTTACCGATACCAGTATCTAAAAATAATTCTTTTACGTCTTTTAGTCTAACAGGAGATTTATTTATTAAATACTCACTTTCTCCCGTTCTAAATACACGTCTTGTGACATTTACTTCATTAAATGCTATCGGTAGTGATTTATCGCTATTATCTAAAACAATAGATACTTGCGCCATATTCATTTGTTTTTTATCTTCTGTTCCAGAAAATATAACATCTTGCATATTAGATCCACGTAGAGATTTTGCTGATTGTTCGCCTAATACCCATCTGATAGCATCTGAAATATTTGATTTTCCAGATCCGTTTGGCCCAACTATTGCAGAAATATCTTTATTAAATAATAATTTTGTTTTATCAGCAAAACTTTTGAATCCATACAATTCAATATATTTTAATTTCATAAACCCATCCCGAAAAAAAGATACCCTAATGATTTAATTACAATTAAATTACATTCATTTTTTTTAGTGCATCTTTAGCAGCCATTTGCTCTGCTAATTTCTTATTTTTTCCTTCTCCAGTACCTAATACCTTATTACCTATTTTTACATTGACATAAAACTTCTTGCAATGTGATAATCCTTCTTCTTTTATTAATTCATAATTGCAGTTTATATTTTTATATTTGTGTAAATGTTCTTGAAGCATTGACTTAAAATCATTTACATACTCTTTAATAGTTTCAGTATTAATTAGTTTATCTTCTATAAGATCATATATAAAATTATAAACTTGTTCATAATCGCTATCTATATACAATGCACCACTAAAAGCTTCAAATGCATCTGCTTTTATAGAATCCTTTTGTCTTCCTCCGGATTTTTCTTCACCCTTTCCTAACAATAAATAATCTGAAATATTAATTTTATCTGCCAATTCTGAAAATGATTTTTCACAAACTAGATTTGCTCTTAATTTTGTTAGAATTCCTTCATCTACTTTCTTAAAATATTTATAAATAATTTCGCTAAATACCAACTCTAAAACAGCATCTCCTAAGAATTCAAGTCTTTCATTGCTTTTTCCATGGAGGTTTACATGTTCATTGGTATATGAAGTGTGAATAAAAGCATTATTCAATAATTTTTTATCCTTAAAAATATAATTAATAGAACTTTCTAAATTAGAAAGTTCTATTAATCTTTTATTATCAATTTGCATATTAGTTTCCAGCTTTTTCTTCTACTAATTTTATTACATCTTCTGTTGATTTTAGTTCTTGAATTTCTTCGTCTTCAATTTGAATATCAAACTCTTCTTCAAGATTCATGATAAATTCAATTAAACCAATTGAATCTATATCATAATCATCTAGTAAATTTGCATTTAAATCTAACTCATTAACCATTAGTTCTTCTTTTACCATTTCTATTATCTTATCTCTAATCATTATTTCTCCTTATCTATAAATTCTTCTTTAATACTTTCTATTATATTCCCTTCTAGGAATTTTTCCGCTTGATATATAGCAAATTCCATTGCTAATCTATTTGAGTTTCCATGAGCCTTAAATAAAGGTTTATTGACACCTACAAGCATTGCAGCTCCAACTTTTTTATAGTCATATTTATCCTTAAAACCAGTTAAACTTGATTTTATCAAAGCTCCACCAATTTTAGTTTTTAAGCTTGATGTTATTGCACTTTTTAACTCAGAGAAAATAAAGCTATAAGCACCCTCTGTTGCCTTTAACATAACATTTCCTGAAAACCCATCAGCAACTATTACATCTGCTTTACCATCTAAGAAATCTCTTGCTTCTATATTCCCAGCAAAATTTAAATTAGAATTTTCTTTAATCAATTTATATGCTTCTTTAGTTCTAGTATCCCCTTTTCCTTCTTCAGTTCCGACATTTAACAGATATACCTTAGGATTAGGCTTTTTAAGATAATCCCTTGCAACTATTGAACCTAAAGATGCAAATTGTAACAGCATTTCAGGAGTAGTATCTACTACTGCACCAGTGTCTGCTAAAAGAGTTATTCCCCCATCAGCATTTGGAATTGGAGCCATTAATGTTGCTCGTTTAATACTACCTATTCTTTTTGTTATAAATAGTCCACCTGCAAGCAATGCTCCTGTGCTACCACCAGATAAAAATCCTTCGCCTTCTTCATTTAATCTATTTAATCCTAAAACTAATGAAGAGTCCTTCTTCACCCTTAAAGTCCTAGCAGGGTCTTCTTCATTTGATATATAGACATTAGTATCTATAAATTCAAATCTATTGATGTCAGCATTTTGCTCTTTAATTGTTTCTCTTGCTATTTTTTCGGGACCAACTAAAATAAAATTCAAATTAGTATTCTTAAGTGAATCTATTACACCTAATACTACTTCTTTTGGTCCTAAATCAGTTCCTAATAAATCAATAATTAATTTCATATTTACCCCATTCCATATAATTTCTATGATATCATAACTACGTATTTTTTTAAATATTAGCTCTTAATTGTTATTGGATTAATTATTCTACATAAAAAATGATGTATTAGAAATTTCTAACACATCATTTGTCAATCATAATATATAATTAATAAAATTAGGTTCTAAAATATCTGTTGGGGGTGCTGACTCCTAGCAGATATTTTCTTTTTAAAACAAAAAAAATTGCACTTATTCGTAAAATTCCTTAAAATTTAATCACCACAACTAAAGAAAGGAGAACAAATAAGTGCATACTAATAATATCACAAAAGTGGTTAACATCAAAGGTCTAAACATTACAAAATTTCAGGAAACTGATGATGAAATAATATTCTATGGAAATCTTTTCAATCATAGAAAAGATTGTCCTAAATGTCACTCAACTAA
>JAEZZN010000004.1 GCA_023418535.1 Bacillota bacterium
TATTAGTAACATCATTATAATATTCAGGAGATTTCAAAGCATTGGTATCTTTATACTTATAGTCATTATATATTCTAAGAATAAAAACTAAAACTACTAAAATAATAACTATTAAAAAGATTCTAAATAATATTTTCTTCATTTTATTCCCCCACTTTAAAATAGCATACAGATTCTATTAGTATTTAAAAATCTGTTTGTAGTTATTATATCATCTTTAGAATATTATTTGCAATAATCTACATTAACGCTTTAATAATAGCCATTAAAACATCAACCACAATAGAATTGCCGGCCTGCTTATATAGTTTACTTGAGGTGCAATTTTTTCTTCTTGGATGTGCATTTCATACTTGTTTTCATATCCTAGGCTCTCTAGTTCTTTTAGATAAATAAAAAAAAAAGATAACATTTCTGCTATCTCTCTGAAAGTTTCATTATTAACTTTTGTTCCCATCAATCTCACACATGTTTTAAATTTCATCATATTTCTTTTTTAATTTATCCATGTAGTCAAGGTCAATCCACTCCTCGCTAAAGCCACAAGAAATGCAAATATACCTATCTACAGACACTGCCGACATAATTGTATGGCCAGTCATTATATTATTTCCAGTTCCATAAGCTCCAGCAAATCCTGGCACAAATAAAATATCACTTCCTCCACACTTTGGGCACTTTTTATTATTTTTCATAAATACTCCTTTTTTAATTCTTCTTGATTTTGTACTTGGGTATTTGCCAACAAATCACCCAAATGTCTTTTGTCCTTACGTATAAGACCTATTAATAATAGCAGCGCAGCAAATACGATGCCTATAAAAACAACACGATAGTCCATACATCAAAGTCAGTATAAATTCCATGAATCATACTCATATGTCCTATTTGCCATGGTAAAAATTTGATTACGTTTCTTATAAAGCTTGCTTTTAAAGATTCATGTTTATAGACAACTTTTAACCCCGCTTTGCGTTTACCAAGACTCCCATCTTTTGAATAATCCAAAAAAGAAAAAATCAAAATAATCGGAATAACTGAAGTTAATAAAGCAATTAGTTGTGACTGTAATTCGTTCATTTTCGGAATCACTTTAAAAAACAGATGATAAACTGACATGCTTACTCCAAATAACAATGCTAAATACAAAAGAATAAGTAGATAATCAAAAAATAATTCTTTCATTCATTTTTTTAATGATATTGGATTATTATTCATATATTCCTTTACTAGTTTTACCTTAAATTCTTTTGTGTATTCTGGCATACAAAAAACCCTCCATCCGTATTCCGGATTTTGGGGTTCAGTTCAATACACTTGTCTCTTTATATTTCTAATACAATTTAGCACCTGCAGGAATGTTTGAATCTAGCATCAATAGATTTAACCCTTCTGCTCCATCGTATTCATATACTGCAGAGATTAACATACCTTGTGATGGTATACCCATCATTTTTCTTTCAGGTAAGTTTGTGATTGCTACTAGTGTCTTTCCTATTAATTCTTCAACTGAATAATAGTCTTTTATACCAGATAGTATAGTTCTTTCTTGATCTGTACCATCATTCAATGTGAATTTTAATAATTTTTTAGATTTAGGTACTTCTTCACAATTGATTACTTTTACAACTCTAAAGTCTGATTTTGTGAATGTTTCAAAATCAACAAATTCTTCAAATAATGGTTCAACTTTAACTTTTGATAAATCAAGTTTTGGCGCTTCTATTGTAATTTCATTTTTAGCTTCAGTTGAAACCATTTCTTGTTCTTCATTTTTAACTTTTTCATGCGCTATTGGCTTCATTGTAGGGAATAGAAGTACATCTCTTATTGTAGTTTGATTAGTTAAGAACATCACTAATCTATCAATACCTATACCAAGTCCACCCGTTGGTGGAAGACCTACTTCAATCGCATTTACAAAATCTTCATCAAATAAATTAGCTTCTTCATCTCCAGCTTTCCTTAATTCTAATTGATGTTCAAATCTTGATCTTTGATCTTCCGCATCATTTAATTCACTAAATGCATTTGCAATTTCTTTACCCATTACAAAAGCTTCAAATCTTTGTGTCATATCTGGATTTTCTGGATTTCTCTTTGCAAGTGGTGAAACTTCTACAGGATATTGCATTACAAATGTA
Source organism: Bacillota bacterium (assembly GCA_023418535.1). The sequence continues at coordinate 2,145 of JAEZZN010000004.1, forward strand.
GGCTGAATTAATTTATCTTCAACATATTCTTCGAAGAATGAATTAATTATATTTCCTAATTTATCTGTTGCTTTCACTTCAATATTATGTTCTTTAGCTAATTTTTTAGCTTCTTGATAATCTTTAATCTCATTGAAGTCAATTCCTGAATGTTCTTTGATTGCGTCCACCATAGTAATACGCTTCCAAGGAATTGAAAAATCTAATGTAGTCCCTTGATAATCAACTGTATTTCCACCATTTACTTTTTGGTTAACTGAAAGTATCATCTCTTCTGTAATAGACATCATATCATTGTAGTCTGCATAAGCTTGATATAATTCCATAGCGGTATATTCAGGATTATGAGTAGCGTCCATACCTTCATTTCTAAACATACGACCCATCTCATATACTCTATCAAAACCACCAACTATTAATCTTTTCAAGTATAATTCATTTGCAATTCTTAGATACATATCAATATCAAGTGAATTGTGATGTGTTATAAATGGTCTAGCTGCTGCCCCACCTGCAATTGTATTTAAAATAGGTGTTTCAACTTCAAGGAAATCTCTATTATCAAGAAATTCTCTAATTGAAGAAAGAATTTTTGTTCTCTTTTTGAAAACATCTTTAACTTCTGGATTTACAATCAAATCAACATATCTTTGACGATATCTTAAATCCATATCCTTTAGACCATGGAATTTTTCTGGCAAAATTTGTAATGATTTAGTTAGTAATTTAAAGTCTTTAGTTAATACTGAGATTTCACCAGTTTGAGTTTTGATTATTTCACCTTCAAAATATGCTATATCTCCTAAATCAAACTCTTTAGTTTTGTTATATAGATCATCTCCTAATACATTTTCTCTATTGAATATTTGAATTCTACCTGTAGAATCTTGTAAAGAGAAGAAATTTATTTTACCAAAAACTCTTTTTGCTAGAATACGCCCAGCAACTTTTACTTCCTTTCCTTCATATTCATCAAAATTGTCAATTATGTCTTGAGCTTTTGCATTTACATCAACTTTTTCAATGATATGAGGATTATTTCCGCTTTCTTTTAAGCTTCTTAACTTGTTTCTTTTAATTTGAAGCATTTCATTAATATTTAATTCTGCCATTTTTACCTCTTATTTTATCTTATAATCTTTAACACTTCATATTGTAAATTGTTATGTCTTGTCTTAACCTCTACTATATCCCCTTCTTTTGCATTTAATAGAGCTTTTCCAAGTGGTGATTCATTTGAAATTAAGTTTTCATCAACATTAGCTTCTATAGTACCAACGATTGTTAGTTCAAGCTCTCTATTTTTTGTTTTATCTTTAATTTTAACTTTATCACCAATTGAAACACGTTTTTTAGCTGAATTTGATTTAACTTTAATAATTTCAGCTTTATTTAATTGTTGTTCGATTCTTATTATATCAGATTCAACTTTAGCTTGTTCATCTTTTGCTTCATCATATTCAGCATTTTCAGATAAATCTCCAAATCCTCTAGCTCTCTTTATCTTTTCAGATACTTCAGCTCTTTTTTGTGTGATTAAATATTCTAATTCTTTTTGTAACTCATCATATTTTTCTTGAGTTAACAATACTTTGTCATTTCCCATTTTTACTCCTCTTACGAAATCATAACTGGATTAAAATCAATAAAATCACCAGATACAAAATAATATCTAATACCATTAATTTCTTTATTTGGCATTTTACTTCCTTTATCTCCATGTATATGTCCATAAATTACTTTTTTTATATTATATTTAATAAATATTTCTTCAAATTCATTAGGTAAATATTTTCTATTAAAAGGTGGATAATGCATAATTGCAATAATTTCTTCATAATCTTTGTTTTTGTTTATAGCATCATTTATAGATATTTCAAGTCTAATTAATTCTCTTTGAAATATTTTTTCATCTTGATCATTAAAACCTATACTATCTCGACTATCCCAACCTCTTGTACCTACTATAAGAGTGTCTTTATATCTGTATGAATTATTTTGTAAAAAATGTATACTCTTATAGTCTAATCTATTTAATTTACTTAATGAAGTCCACCAAAAATCATGATTTCCTTTTAGAATAATTTTAGTACCATTTAATTTTTCTATCCTGTCTAGATCAAGTTTTGCATCTTCTAATTTCATTGCCCATGAAATATCACCAGGAATCAAAACTAAATCATCTTCTTTGATATTTTTGTTCCAATTATCAAAAATCTTTTCCTCATAATTATCCCAATTTCCACCAAAAACGGACATGTCTTTTTCTTTTGTTATATCTAAATGTAAATCCGCTATTGCAAAAATCATAATTCCCTCATCTACTTTAAAAGACCTATCAAAGAATAGGTCTTTTAGTTAATTGTTAAATTCTTGTTCCAAAATTTCTTTTAAAGCTTTAGCCTCTTCTTCAGTAAATGTAATTCCTTTACTCATTCTTGTATGTTCTTGATTCCAATCTCTTAAATCATATTTTCCTGGTCTTTCATTCCATGAAACGATGTTTAATTCTTTCTTCCATCCCTTTTCATTAACAGAAAGAACGCCAAGATTTTCTATAATTTCAAACTTTAATTCTGCCATATCTCCCTCCATACTTGAAATAGAATACCATTTTTAAATTCAAATGTCAAATAAATGAGTATTTTCCAAGTCTTCAAGTTGAATTTAAAGTTAAAATTATAAAAAATAATCAACATGGGAATTCTAGTAATAATAAATACTACAAGATTAATATTTAAATAATATAATCTACAATACCTCTTAATACTAAGTAGATATTGTAGATTTATTAGGTTCTACAATAAATAGTGTTGGTGGATAAATTCTACTAACACTATCTTTTTTTTAAATAAAAAAGACAAATTGTTCAGTTTAACTTAGAATTAGAATAACTACAAACTTCAACCAAGGAGAACAATATGTCTTTTAATAATTTTACTACAAA
>JAEZZN010000082.1 GCA_023418535.1 Bacillota bacterium
AAATGAAATATATTGGATATTACTATGTAGATATAGCTTGGATGCACAGATATTGCGGAGTTTTTGAGTTAGAACATGATGGCGTTATATTTTATTTTTTAGATAATGAAGCTTATTTTAATAGAGAACAATTGTATGGTGAATTTGACGACGCTGAAAGATATATATTCTTTTCAAAAGCAGTTGTTGTTTTACCTAAATATCTAGACTTTAAGGTTGATGTAATAAATGCTAATGATTGGCATACAGGTCTTGTTCCTGTATATGTAAATGATTTTAGAAATGGTGATGATTTCTATAAAGATACAAAAACACTATATACAATTCATAATATTAAATATCAAGGCATATTTGATCCTGCTGTATTTGCTATGACAGGCCTTGATGTGGGATATATGAATTATAATGATTTAGAATTTCATAAAGCTATCTCATTTATGAAAGGTGGAATCGTACATTCTACTAAATTTAACACAGTATCAAAGACTTATGCTGAAAATATTAAAACATCGTTTTATGGTGAAGGTCTTGAAGATGTTATTAACTATCATTCATATAAACTTTCAGGAATTGTAAATGGAATAGATTTTGATGTATGGAATCCAAAGACAGACAATTCAATCACTACAAATTATACTATTAGATCTATTAATAGAAAATCTAAAAATAAAACAGAATTACAAAAAAAATATGGTCTTCCTATCGATCCAAATATTCCAATGATTGGTATGGTTACAAGATTGACTTCGATGAAAGGACTAGACTTGTTGCGATTTATTTTAGATGAATTACTTCAAGAAAATATACAATTTGTAGTACTTGGTACTGGTGATTATGAATATGAAGAAATGTTGAAATATTTTGAATATAAATATCCAGATAAAGTTGCTGCTAGAATGTATTTTAGTAGTGAAGAAGCAAATATGATATATGCTTCAAGCGATTTATATATGATGCCATCAATATCTGAACCTTGTGGTATATCTCAGCTTATTGCAATGAGATATGGTTCTATACCAATAGTCAGAGAGACTGGTGGACTTAAAGATACTGTTGAGCCTTACAATATATACACAGATGAAGGCACAGGATTTACTTTTGCAAATATAAACGCTCATGAACTTTTATTTAAGACAAAAGAAGCTGTATCACTATATATCAATGAACGTGAAAAATTCAATAAAATTATTAAAAATGCTATGAGTAAAAAGTTTAATTGGGATCAATCATCCAAAGATTATATTAAATTATATAAAAGCTTGTAGCATGGGGAGTAGTTGTGACTAAATATGATTTAGAAAAAACAATTGAAAATAATCTTTTTAAATTATTTGCTAAAGATTTTAAGCATGCCAGAGATGCAGAAGTTTTCATTGCATTAGCTAATAGTCTTAGACAAATAATTGGTGAAAAATGGTTTCATTCTTTATACGATAATATATCAAGTAAAAGAATATATGTGCTTTCATTTGAATATTCTTTTGGTGAGAATTTATATAAAAATTTAATAAAACTTGATTTATTAAATGATGTTAAAGAAATATTAAAAAAACATGAAATTAATTTTGAAAACATAGAACAACAAGATTTAGAATTTGCTTTAGGATTTGGTGATTTGGGTGAAATCTCAAGTTATCTGCTTAGTGCGCTTACAAATCACCATAATAATGTATATGCATATGGCCTTAGATATAGAAAAGGAATGTTAAAACAAGAAATCATAGATGGTAGACAAATTGAAAAGCCAGATGATTGGAAAGTTAATAAAAATCCTTGGGAACATGAAAAAGGTTTTAGTCATAATATAATCTTTTCAGACTATGAGGTTGAAGCAATACCTTACGATATACCTATAGTTTCTAATGACTCTAACAGAGTTAATACTTTAAGGCTATGGAAGTCTTATTCTAAGACAGATATTAATTTTGATGAGTTTTCTAAAGGTGAAATAAATAATGCTTATAATGATATAATTAGAGCTAATTCTATTGTTGAATTTCTATATCCAAGTGAAGGAAATCTTCCAGGTAAAAAACTTAGATTAACTCAGGAAATTTTCTTTGCTAGTGCATGTATTCAAGATATATTAAAAAAATATAAAAAATATATGAGTGATGATATTGAGAAAATTCACGAATATATTAAAATTCAAATTAATGATATTCATCCCGCATTTGCTCAAATATTATACATTTATTACTTAACAAATAAGTATGGATTAGAGTTTTCGAAAGCTGTTTCAATCGCAAAAAAAACTTTTGTATATATGCAATTATCAATATTACCAGAATCGTTTGAAACTTGGGATATTTCATTATTAAGTGAAGTTTGTCCATATTTAATTGACACTATTTATGAATTAGATAAATATGTGAAAGAAGATTTAGAAGAAAAGAAAATATTAAAGACAAAGCCTTTGTTAATTATTCATGAAGGTAAAGTTGACATGAATAATATTTTATATTTTATTTCTAAAAATATTTTTACATTAGTTGAGGATCATATATTTTTAATGCAAAATTATCAATTAAAAGAATTATATTTCGCTTATAATTCTAAAATTGAATTTATACAAATTAATTATGATTCAAAACAATATTTGAAAGAAAGTATTCAAAGAGAAAGTAATCATAATTTTAATCCTTTAGATTCTTCAGCTAAAGACTTTTACAATATAAAGAAGGAAAATAAAATTAAACTATTAGATAGACTTGGAATAGATAAAAATCTAATTAATGTAGATTCTCCATTTGTAATGCATATGGATATTTTCCATGAAAATAAAAGACAGATATTATCTGCTTTGGGAATTGCATTGATGTATTTTAGATTAAAGAAAAATCCTAATTTGGATATTCCTCAAAGAACTTATTTCTTTGGTGGAAAATCTTATCCGAATTATTATATAGCTAAAGAAACTATTTCATTTATAAATGCATTATCAAATTTAATTAATAATGATCTTTATATTAAAGATAAGATGAAAATAATATTCATTAAAAATTACAATATGACTGAAGCAACATATGCTATACCAGCATGTGATATAAATCAGAAATTAGAATTATTAAAGATGAATACAAGTGATATCACTCTTTATAAGTCAATATTGAGTGGTGCAAATATCTTAGAATCAGTAAGTTCTTTTTATAATAGTGATTTTTATAAATTTGCTATTAATGTTTATAATTTTGGAGAAACTAGAGATAATATCATATTCAATAATAAATATAATATGTATGAATATTTAGATAATAATCCTGAAATAAAGGAAATGTTTGATTTTTATAGATATCAATCAAAGAATGTGTTTCCTTTTGATATAGATATTATATACAACTCAATATATTATTTTAATGATGCGAATTTTATATTAAAAGATTTATTTGGATATGTTGATGAGCTTGAAAAAGCCTTAAATGACTATAGAAATTATGACAATTGGTTTAGTAAAATTTATGATAATAAGAAAAAAATAATAAATCAAAATGATAAAGAATCTATAGAAGAATTTGTATACAAAATTGGAGAATTAGATGCAGAAGATTAACGAAATATATACTGATAAGGAGTTAGGTTTAATATACTCTAAAGAAAAATCTATATTTAGAGTATGGGCTCCAACTCAGCAACAAGTGAAGCTTGCCTTATATGAAAATTATTCAACTTTGCAAAGACAAGTTTTTGAAATGAAAAAAGATAAAGATGGAGTATTTGAGTATGAAATTGAAGGTGATTTAGAATCTATGTTCTATACATATCTTGTTAATGATAGTGAAGTTTGTGATCCATACTCATTTTCTACTTCAGCTAATAGTGTAAGAAGTGCTATAGTAGACCTAAAAAAATCAAATCCAGAAGGCTTTGAAGATCATTACATTCCATTTAATGATAAAGATAAAGCTATTATAGTTGAAACTCATGTTGCAGATATATCTATAAATGAAAATTCTGGAGCTATTAATAGGGGACTATTTTTAGGGGCTGCTGAAGTTGGAACAAAGTATAATGATGTCGCAACAAACATTGATCACTTTGAAGAATTAGGCGTAACACATGTTCATTTACTGCCCGTTACAGATTATATTACAGTGAATGAATTGAAGCCTTTATCGAAATATCCTGAAAACTATAACTGGGGATATGATCAAGAGCTTTATATGAATATAGAAGGGTCTTTTTCAACAAATCCAAATGACCCATATTCAAGAATTAAGGAATTTAAAACTTTGGTTAAAAACTATCATGAAAAAGGAATGTCTATAGTTTTAGACGTAGTTTATAATCATACTTTTAAAACTTTTGATTCAGTTTTTAACACATTAGTTCCAAATTATTATTATAGAATGGAAGGTTCTGTCTTTGCTAATGGTTCAGGTTGTGGAAATGAAATAGCTTCCGAAAAACCAATGGTTAGAAAATTCATTATTGATTCGCTATTGTATCTTGCTAAAGAATATAAAATAGATGGTTTTAGATTTGATTTAATGGCATTAACTGATATAGATACCATTATGGAAATAATTAGAGTGCTTAGGGAATACAATCCTAATATTTTAATATATGGAGAACCATGGATGGCAAATCCAAGTCCTTTAGATTATAATAAACAAGTAAATATTGGATCTCAAAAAGGAAAAGATTTTGCAATATTTAATCCTTTCTTTAGAGATGCATTTAAAGGAGATAATGACGGCACTGTAAGAGGTTATTTACAGGGTGAATATTATAATAAAAATCAAATGCAAATAGGAATTGCTGGGTCTGTTCCAATGGATGAGATGGATACAAATTTTGAAAATCCTTTGGAAGTTATTAATTACTTTAACGCACATGATAATTTAATTTTCTATGATAAACTAGTAAAGACTAGCGTTCCAGAAGAAAATATTAATGATTTAACCTATATGGCATTTTCAATACTTATGACAAGTCAAGGATTACCATTTTTCCATTCAGGAAATTCATTCTTAAGAACTAAAAAATTAAACCATAATTCATATAATGCATCTGCAGATATAAATGGTATTGACTGGTCACTAAAGGAAAAAAATTATAATTTATTCTTAAAGATTAGGGATATAATTAAATTAAGAAAAGATTTGGGTATTTTTAATATGAAAACAGGTGATGAAGTACGAGATAAGATTTCCTTTATAGATAATCTTAAAGATTATGTAATTGGCTATATTATTAATGACCGTAAAAATTCTTTTTTAATATTACACAATGTATCTAAAAATATAGAAGATATTAATATGAAAAATTTAACCGATAAGGACAAAATTAAATTAATATTTTCAAATGGATTTGTTGATGAATATGTTAATAATATAAAATTGGGATCATATACAACAAATGTATATATAATTTAGGAGGATTTATGGAATATAGAAAAATTTATGAAGAATGGCTAAATAATGAATATTTTGATGATAAAACTAGAGAAGAACTACTATCTATTAAAGAAGATGAAAATGAGATAGAAGATAGATTTTATCAAAAGTTAAAATTTGGTACAGCAGGATTAAGAGGGAAAATAGGAGCAGGGACTAATAGAATGAACAAGTATACTGTTTCTTTAGCAACTCAAGGCCTAGCAGATACAATCCTTTCATATGGTGATGAAGCAGCACAAAGAGGTGTTGCTATTTCTCATGACGTAAGACATAAATCTAGAGAATTTGCTGAAATTACTGCTTCTGTTTTGGCTGCAAATGGAATAAAAGTATATATACACAAAGATATTACACCTACACCAGTACTTTCATATACTATAAGAAAATTAAATACAATTTCTGGAGTTATGATAACTGCATCACATAATCCTAAAGAATACAATGGTTATAAAGCATATTGGGAAGAAGGATCTCAAATTTTAGATAATATAGCAAATCAGATATTAGATAATATTGAAAAAATTGGTGATTATAGTAATGTAAAAATAATCGATTTTGATGAAGGTGTAAATAGTGGTTTAATTGAAATATTAGACGAAAAAATTATTGATGAATATATCTCTGATGTGCTTAATTTGACAATTGAAGATGAAAATATTGATAAATCTGTAAAAGTTGTATATTCACCACTTAATGGTACTGGAAATAAATTAGTAAGAAGAATATTACAAGAAAGAGGATTTGAAAATATATACATTGTTAAAGAACAAGAAAATCCTGATCCTGATTTTACAACAGTTGGGTATCCAAATCCAGAAGATCCAAAAGCTTTCAAATATGCTGAAGCTCTAGGTAAAGAAAAGGGAGCTGAATTATTAATTGCAACAGATCCAGATGCAGATAGAACTGCTCTTGAAGTTTTAAATAAAGATGGAGAGTATCAATTTTTAACAGGTAATGAAATCGGTTCATTATTAACATATTATATTTTATCTAGACTACATGAAAGAGGAGAAATGCCTGAAAACCCAGCAATAGTTAAATCTATTGTTACATCAGATTTACCTGATAAAATAGCTAAAAAATACAATGTCGACTCATTGAATGTATTGACAGGATTTAAGAATATATATGCTCCTGCTAATGAATGGGATGAAAACAATGAGAAAACATTTGTATTTGGATTTGAAGAGAGTATAGGCTATTCATATGGATCAAAAGTTAGAGATAAAGATGCAATTTCATCTGCTATGATGATAGTTGAAATGGCCGCTTACTTTAAAGCTCAAGGTAAATCATTGCTTGATGTGCAAGAAGGATTATTTAATGAATTTGGATATCATGGAGCAAAACTAATTTCTATAGTATTAGAAGGATTAGATGGACAAAAGCTTATTTCTAGAATAATGAAAGAATTTAGAGAAAATCCTATTAAAGAAATTGGTGGTCATGAATTAGTAGAAGTGATTGACTATCAAAATGATAAAACTGGATTACCAAAATCTGACGTAATGAAATATATTTTAAGTGATGGTTCATGGTATGTTTTAAGACCATCTGGAACAGAACCAAAAATTAAACTATACATTTATTCAAACGCTGATACAAAAGAAGCTGGAGATGATATGGTAAATGAAATATTTGATACAGCTAACAATAAAATTAAATCAGTAGAATAAGATAGATTCAAATATTACTATAAATTTTAATATAACTAAATTGTAAGGAAGAAATAATATTTCTTCCTTATTTTTTGGTATAATATACGATAAGGAGTGAATATGAGAGAAATATTAAATGCAATAAGAAACTTTTTCTTTTATGACATAATTGCAGACATTAATTTATATACAATAATTTCTACATTTTTTAAATTTATATTTGTATTTATCATTTTATACTATATTTACATTATCGTTAAACTTATAGTACTTGATATCGGAAATATAGACCATAATGAAAAGATTAAAAGAAATATTTTAATTGTAAGTCATAGTAATCAAGATGATAAAAGATTTTTATTAGAAAATGTAACTAGAATAGGTAGATCTTTTTCCAATGATGTAGTGTTAGAAAGTCCAATGGTATCTGCTCAACATGCAGAAATTATAAAATCTGGAAATGCTTACTATATCATTGATTTAGATTCTTCAAATGGAACAATATTAAATGGAGAGCCTGTACATGAAAATTTAGAGTTACTTGATGGTGATATTATAGATATAGCTGACTTTAGATTAAAATTTATTGAAGAAGAAAGCGATGTAAATGATAAAAATATGAATTACAATAACTCATTTACAAATAATACTCAGGGCGGAAACTAATATGGAAATGTCTAGAAATGTATTTACTTTCAATTATAAAAAATCATACAATAGATCAATAATAACAAGTTTATTTATGTTTCAAATATTTGGAATATTATTAGCTATTCTAGCAAATGAAGAAGTAAATATCATATCAATTTACCTTTCAATTGCCTTTATATTTGCAACATTGTTTAGTAATATTTATATTCCAAAAATTACAAAATCAGATTCTACATTTATATTGGTTGTAAATATGCTATATTCAATAAGTGTGATTATGATAATGAGATTATCAAGCAATCTTGTGATAAAACATATTATTTGGTATTTATCAGGACTTGTAATTTTGTTAATAGTATATTATTTTATGAAATTTGTTGACAAAATATTAAAAGGTAAATTTTTATTTTTCTTTATTATAACTACACTTACTTTTGCAGTAACTCTAGCATTAGGTTTTACATCTGGAGGTGCTAAAAACTGGATAGATGTTGGTGGGCTATTTACTTTACAACTATCTGAATTTGGGAAAATTTCATTTATATTTATGATTGAATCTTATTATTATAAATATGATGATTTTACAAAAAACAAACTAGGAAAATATTATTTAATATTATCAACATATGTATTTGCATTGTTATTCTTTGTTCAGGGAGAATTAGGTACAGCTATTATATTTTTTGGGCTATTGATTGCAAATATGTTTATTTTTGAAAAACGCTATATTTTTATAGTCCTTAATATTATTTTAGCTTTGGTTGGTGTTTATTTAGCTTCCCTTGTATTACCACATATCAAAGTAAGAATTAATATATGGCTTGATCCATGGAAAGACTTCAATGAAAGAGGGTATCAAATAATACAGTCTCTTTTTGCAATTGCAGGTGGGGGATTTTTTGGAACAGGTATAGGATTAGGTATGCCACATTTGGTTCCTGTTGTTGAATCTGACTTTATACTTACGGCTATAATTGAAGAAATGGGTATGTTTATGGGATTTTCAATTATATTGATGTATATTTTATTATTCTATAAAACATTAAAGCTTTCTCTAGAATTTTCTTCAAAATATTATAGCTCTTTATCTTTATCGATAGGATTAATATATGCAATGCAGGCACTTATTATGTTTGGTGGAATATTAAAATTAATACCTTTAACTGGTATTACAACACCATTTTTAAGTTATGGAGGAAGCTCAACAGTTTCTAATTTCATATTACTTTCTATATTGCAATATTTATCACAGAAAGCAGGTGAGGGAAATGAACAATTCAAAAAATAGAAAAATAGTTTTTTTACTTTATACTATTATAGGACTATTTTTAGCTATTTCTCTTTATCTCGTTTACTTTCAACTATTTAAGTCAAATGATTTGAACAACGATTCTAGAAATGCAAGGAATTTTATAGATGAATCAACTATAAAAAGGGGAACTATATATGATAAAAATGGTTTAGAACTTGCATATTCTGAAAAAGTAGATGATAGTTATCAAAGAATAAATAGATATAACTATATGTATTCTAGTGTTATTGGATATAATTCAAGCAAATACGGAAAAAGTGGTATTGAAGGATCTTACAATACAGACTTATTAAATATAAACAATAATAAAGATTTTTTTACTAAGATAGATAGTCTTATAAAACCAGTTGATGGTAATGATGTGTATCTAACGATAGATGATGATTTACAATCATATGCATATGATTTGTTAGGTGATTTATCAGGATCTGTAATAGTATCAGATCCAAATACTGGAAAAATTTTAGCAATGGTGTCTAAGCCTACATTAAATGTAAATAATATAGATGAAGATTGGGAACAAATTATAAACTCTGAAAATGGAGAATTATTAAATAGGCCTACTCAGGGTCATTATGAACCAGGCTCAATTTTCAAAACGCTAAGCTCTTTAGTATTTTTAAGAAGCGGTATAGATTTAGACTATTATGATACAGGAGAAGCTACTATAGAAGGACATAGTGTATATAATTTTGATAATGGTGTATATGGAGAAATGAATTTAGAAAAAGCTCTTAATGTTTCAGCTAATACCTATTATTATGAAAAATCGCAACTTGTTTCTAATGCTGATTTTAGAAAAGCTATACTAGATTTTGGAATAGGAAAAAAATTTGATTTTCCATTAAATATTGTCCAATCTGAATTTCCTTTCAAGGATTCATTATCCGCAATAGATAAAGGTAATGCTGCATTTGGACAAGGATTGACTTATGTAAATCCTTTAGATATGAGCTTAATTGTCAATGGTATTGCTAATAATGGAATAGTACAAAAACCAATTTTAGTTGATAAGGTTGTAAGAAGCGGTATCGAAATACCAACAAAACAAGAAGTTCTATCAAGTGAAGTAGAATCTCAATATGCAAACATTATTAAATCTTATATGAAAAGCACTGCAGAATATAATAATTATACGAACTATATTCAATCAAGCCTTGCTGCTAAAACAGGTACAGCGGAAAATGGACAAGGTTCATATAATACATGGTTTATGGGAATATCTCCTGTAGATAATCCAAAATACACAATTGTAATAACAATTGAACATCAAGATGAAGCATCAGGAAATAATGCAGCACCTATAG
>JAEZZN010000110.1 GCA_023418535.1 Bacillota bacterium
GACCAATGAAACTGAAAGATAAAGTAGTCATTTTAACGGGTGCTAGTTCAGGTATCGGAGAAGCGACAGCATTAAGATTTGCTGAAGAGGGTGCTAAAGTAGTTATTGTTGCTAGATCAGAAGATAAGCTTAACAAAATAGTAGACAGGGCGTCAGAGTTTCCTGGAGAAGTTATCGCTATAGCTGCAGATGTATCTAAACTAGAAGATGTTGAAAAGTTAGTTAATAAGACTATAGATACTTACGGAAGAATAGATGTATTGGTAAATAATGCAGGAGTATTAGATAATTATCTTTCAGCTGACAACATGACTGATGAAGTTTGGGATAGAGTTTTTGATATTAATGTTACCGGTCCAATGAGATTGATAAGAGAAGTATTGAAATATATGGTGAAAGAAAATAAAGGTAATATTATTAATACTGCATCAGTTGGTGGACTATATGGTGGTAGAGGCGGTATGGCATATGTGGCATCTAAACACGCTTTAGTTGGTATGACTAAACATATAGGATTTATGTTCCAGGATAAAGGAATAAGATGTAATGCGGTCGCACCTGGATCAATAGCAACAGAAATAGGTCACAAAGTAAAAGAACCAAATATGGATGTATTAAATAAATTGATGAAAGGTTTCGAACTATATCCAGAAACTGGTGAACCTCTAGAGATTGCAAATGTAATGCTATTCTTAGCTTCAGATGACTCTAGTTTTGTAAATGGTACAACCATAGTAGCAGACGGTGGCTGGACAGCATTCTAATAGGATGATTACTATATACCAAATTAAAAAGCTATTATATATGACTTAGTGTTATTATATAATAGCTTTTTTTGATGATTTTATTATTTAGATATTTTATACTTCCCAACCCTCATTGTAGCAACTTTTATTTTCAAGGTTCTAAAATATCTGTTGGGCATCTTATAAAGTCTTGAGCTTGACCTAATAGATTGGACTTTTCCTTAGTAACTTATTTTACTTTTTCTCCTAACCAATCAAATAAATTGTTTCCTTCTTCATCTTTAACATCATTATTGAATGCATATATCCATGACCAGTGTCCATTATATTCAAATGGTTTTCCTTTTTCATCTTTATACTTACCACTTAAATCAATCACATTATCATATGTTGTTTCTTTAAATTCTTTCATATCTTTTTCTTCAAGAAGTCTAGATAAAGGTATCTCATTTTTTTCAGGATCTATAGTATCATCATTTAAAGAATAAATCATCCAAATCGCAGTATTTTTCATATTCTCAATCTTTTCATCTGTCATAAATTTTGGATCATACGCAGGACATATTGGAAATGCCGCAGCAAAATAATCTTTATACGAAGTGATCATATCATATGTCATAAATCCACCATTTGAACAACCGCCTATAATGATCTTGTTTGGATCAATATCTGGATTTTCTGATACATATTTATCTATAAGTTCCTTTAGACTAGATTTATACATACTACTCTTTTCACCAACTCCTTCAAGTGATTTAGTTTCATCTCCTGTATCCATCCAGAATGTTTCCGCCTGTGGCATAAGTATATGTGCTCCATTAGCAAATCTTTTTTGAAATTCTTCTGTTGAAAATACTGATGCTTTATTAGCTAATAGTATAGTTCTAGGATCTTTTCCACCTTCCCCACCACCATGTAGCCATATAACTAAAGGTTTATTTTTTTCTTCATTTGAAGGTTTATAATATGCATAAGCCATATCAATGTCTTCACTAGATTGGAAATTAGAGTATTCAAAATTTTCAATATCTTTCGCAATAAAATTTTTATCATCTTTAAAATCTATCTTAGAATTGATTTCTAAATCTTTTAATTTATTATTAGATGATTTTATAATCAACTCATAAGGATCACACCAGTTATTTGAACCAGTATTCATACTATATATAAATGGGTTTCCTTCAGTTGGTGATACATCAAATTCTATTGTTAAATACATAGATTTTGCGTCATCAACTTCTTCACCATTTTCGTTACTTAAATATACATCATTAATAGTTCTTTCAGATTCAACAACAATATGTTTCGGTGCTTCTCCATCTTTTTCAAATTTTTCCCAGTCAAAAGATTCTTTTTTTTCTACTACATTAAAATCTTCTTTATTTATATCAGTTTTTTCTACTTCTTTATTTAATTTAACAATTGTTTTTGTTACACCAGGCCCCCAGTCAAATCCTTCAACAACAGCTTTTTGTTCTCCTTTAACTTCTGCAGTGTCTACACTTTCTTGGTTTGTCTCTTCTTGAGTTTCTTTTATACTTTCAGATTCATTATTTTTACTACATCCTACAAATACGAATGTGAAAACTAATAATAAAAATATTATTATATGATTTTTTTTCATTTTTCCTCCAATATATTTTTGTTTTATTTATAGTACATTTTGATAGCTATGTAATTCTAAACGTTTACATTACCTCCTTTATTTAATGTTTAGATTTCCATAAAAAAAACCAATAATAACCCACGCAAAAAAACATTGGTTATTATTGGTTTAGCTTGCAAACGCAATCACTATCCTTATAATTACTTATATCACAAAAATATCTATTTATCAAGTTTGTTTTATTATATTATAATATAATAAAAACAAAACACCTAAGGAGTCCCCATGCAAATAAAATCAACAAACAAATTAAATGAAAAAGAAATAAAATCCATTGAAAAACTTCTAACTAAAGTTAATAAATTTGATGGAACATATAGAGAGCCTTATCTTGATAATGACTATAATTTTGATAAGGATATGCCTGCATTTTTTATGGCATATAATGACTCCAATGATTTGATAGGAATTCTTGCTACATATGCTGATAGCAAAGATGTAGAGATTCAATTAAAAATAGATCCTGATTATAGAAGAAAAAAAGTAGCTTCTCGTCTATATAAAACTTTTCTGAAAGAAACTAAAGAGTATGACTTAAATACCGTATCTTTTGTGACAGAAGAAGTCTTTCTTGATAATAATCCTGATATAATTGAAAATCTTAATTTAACAAGATGTGACTCTGAAGAGTTTCAATTATCAAGAAAATTTAATAAAGAAGATATAGATGATACATCATATAATACTAATTTGGTGTTTGAAAAGGCAAGTATGAAAGATGTCGATGAATTGACTCATTTGATGCATGAAGCCTTTGACTCTCCTTTAGACATTGCTGAAAGATATAATATTTCTAGTATTAAATCAGATACTGTAGATATATATGTATTGAGAAATGACAAGGATATTATATCTAGAGTTTCTGTAGATTATGCATCAGATGTAAACTATATGTATAGTGTAGCAACTAAGAAAGCATATTTAAGACAAGGCCATGCCTATAATCTATTATCAAGAACGATAAAAGAATTGGAAAAAGAAAATCATAAAGATTTTCAAATAGCAGTAGATGTTGAAAATGTTAAAGCAAAAAATCTATATGAAAAGCTTGGATTTAATATCGATACAAGAGTTCTTTATTTGGACGCTGTAGATATGAATAATGTATTTAAATAGAATTTAAAAGGAGTCTAAATAAATTATCTAGACTCCTTAATACATTTTCTATTATCCTATAAATTCTACAAATTTTCCAACAAACATTTCTAAATATTCTTTTGTTGCTTCTACAATATTTCCATTTTCATCAAAACATTGATGTATTTCTGATAGCATTACTTCAGGTTGCTCTAATACATTAGCACCTAAGAATGATAATGAAGTTTTTACTTCATAATTAGCTCTCAATGCTGCTGTCTTAGCTAAAGATGAGCTTGCAACAGCCGCCTTCTTACCTGTCCATTTAACATCAGTATACGGTCTTGATCCTACGTCGATAGCATTTTTAATGCTTGCAGGCATCGCTCTGTTGTACTCAGGTGTAACAAATATAAATGCATCTGATTCTTCTAATTCATTTCTAAATCTTGTGTAAGATTGTGGTGTTTCTAATGTACCATCGTCATATTCTTCATTGTATAAAGGTAAATCCGCTATTTCGATGAATTTAGCTTCATAGCCTTCTGGTAATAAATCGATTATATTTTCCGCTACCTTTTTATTAAATGACGCTTGTCTCAAACTACCTAAAATTATTCCTATTTCTTTATTCATATATTTCTCCCTTTTTCTGATTTTCACAAAGATGAATATACCCCGTTATGGTATCTTGAAACATTTAATTATATTTTTTTACTTTATCAAATTATTTATAACAAATTAATCCTTATATATTGGATATTTTTTCTTATCTTCTTCTGTAATTTTACGAATAACTTTACAAGGGACTCCTGCTGCTATTACTCCTTCAGGTATATCCTTGTTGACTACACTTCCTGCGCCAATTATCGTATTGCTACCAATAGAAACACCAGGCAATACAGATACATTTGCACCAATCCATACATCGTTACCTACATTAATTGGAAGCGCTATTTCCAGTCCTTTTGCTCTTTGTTCGGAATCTATAGCATGACCTGCAGTTGAAAATACAACATTTGGAGCGATAAATACATTGTCACCAAAAGTAACTTTTGCTCCATCGAGTATTGTGCAATTATGATTTGTGTAAAAATTATTTCCAATACTTATATTGCTACCATAGTCACAATAAAATGGTTGAGTAATTACAAAATCTCCTTTAATATTTCCGATTATTTGATTAATAATATTTTCCTGCTTTTCTACATCGGAGGGTTTGCATTGATTAAACTCATGACATAAGTCAGCACATATAATTCTATTTTCTACAATTTCTTTGTCATAATTGGCATCATACAAATAGCCTGATTGAGCTTTTTGCCATTCTTTCATTTGTAACTCCTAAAGTAATTTATTTTTTTATTATTTATAATATATTTTAACTTTTAAAATATATATTTCTACTTTATAAATATAAACTATTTTCAAATTATGGTTGATTATATTTATTATATATTATAAAAAACCAGCGACAAATATTTCTAAATGTCTCTGGCTTAAAGTCTAACTTTTTGGGGTAAGTTATCTAAAACAGATTTGGTTTTTATATAATTTTTTTTAATATTTTATTCCTCTGCAGTACCAGGAAATTTAGACTTTGAAAACTCTTTTTTTTTTTCGTAACAAAAGAAACGTAAAAGTGCAACGCATTTTTTTACGTTGCACTTTGCGTTGTACTCTGATATTTTTTCTTCACTTTAACCAACGATACATATTCAATAAGAATCATAGTGATAAGTACTGCAATTAAGCACTTCAAAAATGAGTTTATTTATCCATTTTTATCGCAAATTTTTAGTCCCATTCCAGTACAAGTCCCACAATATAAATCCTATAGTATTATTAATGTTTTCAGACATTATATTTTCTATCTATTCAGACAGATTGTTAATCGCATTAACCGAAAAATTTATACTTTAGAAATTTATTTAGATACTTTTTACCATTGTTATATTATTGTATCGTGTTCCATCTTTCAAAATAAATGCATCTGGCATTTCTCCCACTTTGACGAATCCTAGTTTCTCATAAAGAATCTGACATCTTTTATTACCTGAGAAATAATCCAGTTCAATTTGGGTAAGTCCACATTCCTTAGCATAGTCTTCAAGACAAAGAAGCATCTTCCCTCCTATTCCTAAGTTCCAAAATTCTTTCAGCACTGTAACCGCGACATATCCTCGATGACACATTTTCATTTTTTTTAATCTTGAAATCTGAGCACTTGCAATCAATCTTCCATCAAACTCTGCTATAATCATAAGAATGTCCTCAGATTCATTAAAATTTTTTATCATCTTCTCTTCCTGTTCTACAGTCAGAGTTATTTCTTCTGGATAAGAGGATAAAAAGTTAGATTCTCCCATAACAGTTTTTAAATATTCAATAATTTCCGCAGCATCTTTTACTTGAATTTCTCTAATTCGGCAAATCCTACCATCTTTCATTTCAAAACTTACTGGTTTGTATTTCATATTTACCCTTAAATGTTTTTTATTGTAATATTTTTTCTAAATCATTTTATAAATTTACTGTAAAAATTACTCCCATTCTTCTTTTTCAAATGTACAATTTATCCCAAATCATTCAAAATACTGCATTCTATTTTTTCTAATATCACTAAATCCACCTAATTATAGGACGTTTTCAGATTTTTAGTCCCGTCCCAGTCCAAGTACCGGTGTCATTTTGAAAAACCAAATAATTTATTCATATATTAATTTACCATTTACCAATAATGCTATTATAAATCTTTTTCGCCATATTTATCGCCCTTTCCTCGATAGAAAAAGTTTTATTGTTAGAATAATTTTCCAAAAAACATTTAACTGAACTATAATTAGATTTTTTATAAACAGATATCTTTTCTTCAAATTTAAAGTCATCACATTCTGAATTCAAATTACTTTCTAAAATTATTAGATTACCTACATTTAAAACATATTCTCTATCTTTATCGCTTGATTCTGGAATAATATGCTCAATTGCTGCTGATATTGTATCAAATCCTAAATGGTTGTTTTCTGATAATATTTCTTCTATTTTGTATATAGCATACTTAGTTATAGCATTTTTTCTTTTTTGCTTGTTATCCATACCTTTTGTTTTTGATGAATAGCTTATTTGAACGAATTTAGATATAAATTTTTGATTATCTTCTGGTAATAATGATATAAATTCTTTTTTTAATTTATTAAATTCAATCAAAATCTCATTTTGAATTGTAGTATTATAAATCGATCTAGCCACATTACCATATTTATTAACTAACGCATTCGTTCTTTCTGTCATAATTCCATTATAAATAAAATGAAACTCCTCTAAAAATTTAACCATTGATTTCATATTTTTGAAGCTTAGCATACCAGAGTTGTACTTATCGACTAGTGTAATAAGTAAAACTTGTACTTGTTCTATATTTAATATGTTT
The DNA here is from genome assembly GCA_023418535.1 of Bacillota bacterium. The sequence goes on from JAEZZN010000110.1 coordinate 6,923, forward strand.
TGTAAAAACTTTAAAGAATTTACAAAATAGTCTAAATCATCTTTACCTACATTATTGCCTTTTGAACTGTTTCTGAAATAATCATGTCTTGGTTTTGTTATATGAGCATAATCTTTTGATGCAACTTCTAATTCCTTCAAAAAATTCATGTATTCTTTTTCGTTTATTTTATTTTTAAATTTTTTGTATAAATCCTTTTCTGTACTATATGTATATCTTGATAACCAGAAATACCTATAAAATTTTTGTACAGATATATATATTCTCCATCGTGTCGAAGATTGCTCTTAATATTTGACCATATTCGTTTTGCTTCATCAAGAGGAACAGTTTCATTTTGTACAGAAAAAATTTCATTTTTTATTAAATCTAATGATGAAAGCTGAAGCCCTTTTGAATTTATATTTTCAAATATAACATTAACATCATTAACATTTTCAGAAATAATGTAAACAAATGTGCTACCTAAAAGCTGATCTCTAACCAATTTCAATTTTTCAATTTTATTAAGGTTCGAATCTTTAAAAATTGGTGCCGATAAATCTTCATCTTCTAACTTTTCCCTAAAAAAATCATGAGCTTCTTTAATAAGTTCTTCTTCAGTGGAAAGTTCTTTTTCTAAATCCTCTATAATACTACTATCCACTCTTGGATAGGTATCTTTCTTCTTATCATCCTCTATTTTTATATTTCTCTTTTGAATTTTATTTTGAAAATATGGACAAGCTGTTTCATTTTCTACAACATTATAAAGTTTACCATCATTATTCTGAGCTATTATATATTTCCATAGTAACGTAGATAAATTGTCATCGTAATTATAAAGTATATCCGATAATACTGACAAAAATATTGTAATAGTAGTAATTCTTTGTTGGCCATCAATAATCTCAATAGCTTCATTTGGTTTTTCCATATTGCCAACTAAAATTACAGTACCAAAAAAATAATCCTGTGTTTTATAGTTTCCTTCTTTTTCTTTTTTTTTATATTTGATACAATATCTGAATAAAAATCTTCCAGTTGTTGTTTACTCCAAGAATATTCTCTTTGATATCTAGGAACTTTATATATCCTGTCAGTTAAAAAAGTTTGTAAAACTATCTGTTTTTAATTGAAATCCATAAATCCCCCTATACTTTCAAATTTATTTTGCTTATAATTTTCTACACTGGAGCTTGATCTATTATTAGAATCCGAAAACTTATTATAGGTTTAATTTTTATATTTAAACGTATTAAAGTAAATCGGAATTGATATACTTGAAATTAAAAACAGCATTTTTATCCAACAACAATCCAATTTCCATCACGTTTTGATCCAACTCTTTCTAACATTTTCTTTTCTTGTAAAGACTTAAATGCTCTTTCGATTGTCCTCTTTGTTACACCTATTTTTTCTGAAAGTTCAATTGATGTAAGGCTTGGATTTTCTATCAAAAGTTCGATCACTTTCTTCTCAGTCTTATTCAAACCGACATTCAAACCGACATTCAAGCCGACATTTTTATTGTCTATTTGGTCAATTACTTCCTGTTCAAAAGGAATAGTGCATCTAATATAGTTGCTTTCAATTTCAAAAACGTCTTTGCCATATTTTTCTACAATCGTTGGAATTCCATGTCCGGTATGTTCAGTTAGTCCCATATTTAGAAATATCCTCATCAATGTTGCGTTTCTCGGCTTACTTATTCCATCAAAAAATTGCTCTTCTGTCATTCCATTAGGAAGTCCACCATGTGATAATATATCAAGTCTATCATTAAACATTGAAATCTGTGGTTCAGTGATTGTCCAATCGTTATGGACTAAAGCATTTAAAATTGCCTCGTTAACACAGTCAAAATCAAATAAGTAAGTGTCCTTTCTTGGTCTAACTGTCGTATCAGAAATACATATATTTTCAGCCTGCAATCTGTTTTTTATTTTTTCATAAGTCGTTAATATGCATCCATAACCATAATCGCTTCTTTCAGATATAGAAGCTTTATTCTGTCCTTGAAATTTCACAAAAATAAATGGAATATTATTCTTATCGGATAATAGTTCTGCCAATAAATTATATTCTCCAGCTTCATTCCTTAAATTCAAATTCGTTTCAAAAGATTTATCTTCCAAATGATAATTTTTTTCTGAATAATATATCTTAAGTTCCCTAAACGACAAATCTGATGAATTTGATTTTTTCTTAAGCATGTATTCATTATCTAAAAATTTTTTCTCATATCGAATTTTTATCTGTTCTGGCGTCATTTCTTTACAAGTTGTCCCGATTCGCATTGTGCACCCAGTAGAGGAGAATCCATATTTCTTTTGACAATAAATATGATGATGTCCTTTATTTATACGAATTACTATTAGAGTTTTTTCTTGATCAAATTTTAGTTCTGAACTGATTTCATCTTGTGGATTTGGTTCTATTTTAGTTGTTATAATATCAGATATTTTTCTAAGAATTTCATCAACTTTGTCTACACCAACTACAGTGCCATCATCTTTTACTCCGATAATAATTGATCCTCCTGCACCATTAAGGAAAGATACTATTTCCTTTGTAATCGTATCTGTGTATTTTTCTTTTAATTCAATTGTTTCTGATTCAATATATCGGTTCATTTCTGTCCTCCTATATATAATTATTATATCACGTTTGCGACAATACTAGAATTCAAACCGACATTTTGATGTCGCATTATTCATTGATTTGCTATATAATCTAAATGTTTCCTTAAATAGCCTGTTAATGTCTTTATATTTTTACAATATTTTATTCAACTTAATTAATGATCTAATTTATATTACCTATATAATTATATATAAATACAATATTTCAAAGTAAAAATATGCACGAAAAAGACCGCAGTTAGAAACTACAGTCTTATTTTTTGTCCAAATGTAAACCACTTGGAACTATTATTTTAATTACTCTTTTTTACTTCCAGTACCATTTGAGTACCAGTAGCTATTTTACATTCTCTTTATAGCTTGTAATCAAGCCATTTTATAAATTTTTGCTACTATTCCCACTCGATAGTGCCAGTAGGTTTAGGAGTGAAGTCGTATAATACTCTATTTACTCCTTCAACTTCTGTGGTGATTCTTTGAACTAGTTTTTGCATTAGGTCGAATGGTATTTCTTCTACTGTGGCTGTCATTGCATCTACTGAGTTTACAGCACGGATGATTACTGGCCATTCGAAGGTTCTTTTTCCATCTTTTACACCTGTTGTTCTGAAATCTGGAACTACTGTAAAATATTGCCAAACAGTTTTATTAAGACCAGCTTTTTTGAATTCTTCTCGTAGTATAGCATCAGATTCACGAACTGCTTCTAATCTTTTTCTTTCGATTATTCCAAGACATCTTACTCCAAGACCTGGTCCTGGGAATGGTTGACGATCAACCATTGATTCTGGAAGTCCAAGTCTTCTTCCAACCAATCTAACTTCATCTTTGAAAAGTATTCTTACTGGTTCTACAAGTTCAAATTCCATATCTTCTGGAAGTCCACCTGAATTGTGATGAGCTTTTATTCCCTTTTCACTTTCAAGTATATCTGGCCAAATAGTTCCTTGACCAAGGAATTTAATGCCTTCTAATTTTCCAGCCTCTTCTGCAAATACTTCGATAAATTCATTTCCAATAATTTTTCTTTTAGTTTCTGGATCTTCCACATTCTTTAATTTATCAAGGAAACGATCTGTTGCGTCTATATAGATTAAGTTTGCATCCATTTGATTTTGGAAAACTTCTATTACTTCTTCAGATTCTCCCTTTCTCAATAGACCAGTATTTACATGAACACAGTATAATTGTTTCCCAATAGCTTTAGAAAGAAGCGCCGCCACGACGGAAGAATCTACTCCCCCTGATAAAGCAAGTAAAACCTTTTGATTTCCTATCTGTTCTTTAATTAGTGAAACTTGTTCTTCTATAAATTTATCTGCAAGAGTTTCATTTGTAATTCTTTGCATTTCATCTGGTCTTCTTAAATTCATCTATTTCTCCTATTTAATATGTTTTGATAAGTTTTTTTTAATCTATTTTGAATAATATTATTTTGAATAGTTTGGTGATTCTTTTGTAATATTGATATCATGCGGATGTGATTCTATAAGTGATGCTGAAGTTATTTTTACATATTTAGCTTCTTCTTGAAGCATCTTTATATTTTTAGAACCTGTATATCCCATACCAGCTCTTAGCCCACCAACTAATTGGTAAATTACATCTGCAACTGGCCCTTTATAAGGAACACGACCCTCAACTCCTTCTGGAACTAATTTTTTATTGTCCGCTTGGAAATATCTATCTGAAGAACCTGCTTTCATAGCAAGAATAGAACCCATACCTCTATAAACTTTGAATTTTCTACCATCAAATAATTCTTCTTCACCTGGAGATTCTGTACATCCTGCAAATATTGATCCCATCATACATGTATCTCCACCTGCTGCAATAGCCTTAACTATATCTCCTGAATATTTAATTCCACCATCTGCAATTACTGGAACATCATATTCCTTAGCAACTTCATATACATCCATAATCGCAGTTATTTGAGGAACACCTATTCCCGCAACAACTCTAGTAGTACATATAGATCCTGGTCCAATCCCAACTTTTATAGCATCTGCTCCAGCATCGATTAAAGCTTTAGCAGCTTCTCCTGTTGCTATATTTCCAGCAATCATTTGTAAGTTTGGATATTTCTCTTTAACTTCTTTTAATACTTTTAATACATTTTTACTATGACCATGAGCTGTGTCTATTACGATAACGTCAACTTTCGCTTCAACTAATGCATCAACTCTTTCATAAATATCTCCGGTGATTCCTACCGCTGCACCACAAAGAAGTCTTCCATGTTCATCTTTTGCAGAGTTTGGATAATTTATTCTCTTTTCTATATCCTTAATTGTAATTAAGCCTTTTAATACACCTTCATCATCAACAATAGGTAATTTTTCAATTTTATATTTCTTTAAAATATCAAGCGCATCATCTAAACTAACACCTTCTTTAGCAGTTATTAGATATTCTTTAGTCATTGACTCTTCAATTTTCTTTGAAAAATCTTCTTCAAATCTAATATCTCTATTAGTAATAATGCCAATTAGTTTTTTTTCTTCATCAACTATTGGCACACCAGATATTCTATAATGAGCCATCAAGTCGTCAGCATCTTTAAGTGTATCGTCTTTTGAAAGATAGAAAGGATCAGTAATTATTCCGTGTTCTGATCTTTTTACACGATCTACATTTTTCGCTTGTTCTTCAATGCTCATATTTTTATGTATAATCCCTATTCCACCTTCTCTAGCCATTGCAATAGCCATTTGAGCTTCAGTAACAGTGTCCATACCTGCAGAAATTAATGGAATATTTAAATTTATTTTCTTTGTCAGTCTTGTTTTTATCTCAACTTGACTTGGAGTAACTTCTGAAAATGATGGCACAAGTAAAATGTCATCAAAGGTTAAACTTTCTTTTAAAAACTTCATCACGCACACTCCTTATAATTATTTATTATTAATATTATAACATTAGAAAACTATTTGTCGAGATTTATCTCTTGTTAAATATACAATCAAATAAAACCGGAGAAAACTCCGATTTTATCATGATTTATTAATATTATTTCTTTATAATTGTTCCTGTTTCGCCTTGAAGCGCTTCTTTCGCTCTTTGTAAAGAAGTGATTAAGGCTCTTCCATTTGGATATTTCTCTACAAACTCTAGACAAGCTTCAACTTTTGGCAACATTGAACCTGGAGCAAAATGTCCTTCTTCAATATATTTTCTTGCTTCATTAGAATCTATTTCTACTAATTCTTTTTGATCTGGTTTATTAAAATTAATATAGACCCTATCTACAGCTGTTAATATAACTAACATATCAGCTTTCATATCTATCGCTAATTTAGCACTTGATCTATCTTTATCAATAACAGCTGCAACCCCTTTATAGCCTTCTTCAGTTTCTATTACTGGTATACCGCCACCACCTACTGTGATTACAATATCTCCTAAGTTTACTAATTGTTCAACAATATTTAGCTCAACAATTTTTGTAGGAATTGGACTAGGTACAACTCTTCTATATCCTCTACCTGCATCTTCAACAAATATGAATCCTTTTTCAGAAGCTATTTTGTCCGCTTCTTCCTTTGTCATAAATGTGCCAATAGGTTTTGTAGGGTTTTCAAACGCTTTATCTCTTTCATCTACAACTACTTGAGTTATTATACAAGCAACATCTTTTTCAATATTTCTATTTTTAAGTTCTCTTTGAATTGATTGAGTTAGATGATATCCTATATAACCTTGAGACATAGCCCCGCATTCTGGGAATGGCATACATGGAGTGTTTTCTACTTTTTGTGATGAAAATCCCATTGCATTATTAATCATTCCTACTTGTGGCCATTACCATGACCAATAATTACATCATATTCATCTACTAAATCTACAATAGTTTTTGCAGTTTCTTTTACTAATTCTAATTGCTATTCAGGTGTGTTTCCTAAAGCATTGCCTCCAAGAGCTATAACTAATCTTTTTTTCGCCATATATTAATCCTCTAATTATTTTAATGAAGCAAAGATGGCTGCTTTAATTGTATGCATTCTATTTTCCGCTTGATCAAATACCCTACTATGTTTACCTAAGAAAACTTCATCATTTACTTCCATACCATCTAAGTCGTATTTATCACCAAATTTTTGATGAATTTCTTTACCAATAGTTGTATTTAAGTCATGGAAAGATGGTAAACAATGTAAAAATATTACTTCTTCATCAGCTTTATCAATAATATCTTGAGTTACTTTATATGGATGCAATAATTCTATTCTTTCTTCCCAAACTTCATCTGGTTCGCCCATTGAAACCCAAATATCTGTATAAATGGCATGTGCTCCTTTAACACCTTCATCTACATTTTCTGTAAATTCAACTTTTGATCCATGCAATTTAGCAAACTCTTTGGCTTGTTCTATTAATTCTTCTTTTGGCCATAAAGATTTTGGACCAACTCCTGTATAGTTTAGGCCTAATTTCGCACAAACTATCATCAATGAATTAGATACATTGTTTCTACAATCACCCATGAATACAAAGTTTAATCCTTTTAGATATCCGAAGTTTTCTTTGATTGTCAACATATCAGCTAGCATTTGCGTTGGATGAAAATCATCTGTTAAACCATTCCACACTGGAACTCCTGAATATTTAGCTAAAGCTTCTACATTAGATTGATCAAAACCTCTATATTCAATACCATCATAAAATCTTCCTAATACTTTAGCTGTATCTTCGATTGATTCTTTTTTACCCATTTGGCTTGAACCCGGATCTAAATATGTTACACCCATTCCTAGGTCCATAGCAGCTACTTCAAAAGAGCATCTTGTTCTTGTTGATGTTTTTTCAAATAGTAGAACTATATTTTTACCTTCTAAATATTTATGCGGTGTACGAGTGTTTTTTAAGTTCTTAAATTGTTGTCCTAAATCTATTAAGTAGTTGATTTCTTCAGGTGTATAATCAACTAATCCTAAAAGACTTCTTCCTTGAAAATTAATTGGCATATTTATTTCCTTCCTTATTTAAACAAGAAAATTATCTTTCTATTAGTAATTTTAATTTTTATAAATCTCTAATTAATGGCATACTCATACAACGTGGCCCACCACGTCCAACGCATATATTGTCCGCGTCTAATTCTATAACATCAAATCCATTATCTTTTAAATATTGATTTGTTACATAATTTCTTTTATATACAATGATTTTACCTGGCGCAATAGTCAATGTATTTGAACCATCAGTCCATTGTTCTCTTTCTGCAGCAATCGGATCTCCAGCTCCACATTCGAATAATCTAACTTTTTCTAGCCCCATAAAATGAGCGAGTATTTCATCTAATTTACCTCTATGTTCTTCTATATGAACATCATGATTTTCTTCATCTTTTGTAATTTCGAATACCTGTAATGTTTTCATAATTCCTGGATGGATTGTAAATGCATCTGTATCTATCTGTGTAAACACTGTGTCTAAATGCATCATCGCTCTATTATTTGGAATATTAAACGCTAATATAGTCTCAATAGTATTTTCTTTACTTTCATAGAATAATTTCATGGCTAGCTCTTGAATAGCTTCGGCTTGTGTTCTTTGAGATATACCGATGAATAAAAGTTTTTCGCTAATATTTAATATATCTCCACCTTCAATATGGAATGGATTGTCTCTTCCATATAAATCTTGAACTTGACCCTTATATTCTGGATGATGTTTTAAAATATAGTCAGCATAAATGGTTTCTCTATTTCTCGTTACTGAGTACATTTTATTTATCGATGCAGAATTTCCTATCGAAGCAAATGGATCTCTTGTAAAGTATAGATTTGGCATTGGATTAAGTAATAGATATGAATCATTATTTAATTTATCTACTAAGAAATTTGTTTTTAAATCTCCTAATTCTTCAAAAGTTACCCCGGCCATTGTTTTTAATACTAAAGATTTATTATCTTCAAATTTATTAAAATATTCTTTAAGAATTTCCTGATATTCATCCGTATGAACTCCAGCTTCCGATATAAATTGATCTAAAAATTTATCTTTTATATCTAGATTTGCATCTAGAGTTTCTGCCATTAAATCTTCTAAATATACTACCTCAACTCCATTTTCTCTTAAGATTTCAGCAAATCTATCATGTTCTTCTCTAGCTTTAACTAAATCGGGAATATCATCAAACAATAACTCATCTAATGTAAGCGGAGTTAGATTTAACAATTCTTCTCCCGGCCTATGCAACAACACCTTCCTTAGAGGTTTAATCTCATTCGTGACTTGAATTTTTGTCATTTTCACTCCTTTATCTTTATACAACACTCCTTTTTACTCTCTATAATTTTATATTAAGTATTTTTGTTGTTTTTTGCAAGACAACTTGTTTTTTATAAGGCAAAATATAGTTTTTATACATTAAATTACATAGATTTATTTTTTATCATAAAAAAAATCGGAGCGAACTCCGATTTTTTCCATTCTATTTTACAAAATCTTTGTAAACATATGCTCTTTGGCCTTTATATTGGATTTCTGCCCAGTTTGGATTACTTACAGATACCTTACCTGTTAACTTAACCCCTTTTCTGCGTGCTCCTAATACTTTGCCATTTGGTGTTTGTCTTACATTTACTGTAGCTGTTACTGTTCCACTTACTGAAACTGAATCTACTATTAGACTTCTATATACATATCCATCTCTGTTTTGGTATCTTATTCTT
>JAEZZN010000125.1 GCA_023418535.1 Bacillota bacterium
GAGAATAAAATTTAAAGTGAGGATTTATGCACAAAATAATTGTTGTCGAAGATGATGTTAATATTAGAGACTTGCTCGTTTATGCATTAAACAATCATGGATATAAAGCTTATGGATTTCCAGGAGCGAAAGAGTTTTTTAATTATTTTGAAGAAATTAATCCTTCATTAGTTATTTTAGATTTAATGTTAGATGGAGAAGACGGATATAGTATTCTTTCGAAAATAAGAAAAGGAAGTAAAAATAGTGACGTACCTGTAATTTTGTTGACTGCTAAAGATAGCGAATATGACAAAGTTAAGGGATTAGATATGGGAGCTGATGACTATATTACCAAACCATTTGGTGTGTTAGAGACTGTGTCTAGAATTAAAGCTATATTAAGAAGATCTCTTAAAAATCAAAATGAAGACTCTATTTTAGAGTTTAAGGATATTTATTTAGACTATAGAAAAAGAGAAATATATGTAGGGGAAGAGCTAATTAACTTAACATATAAAGAGTTTGAACTATTGTATTTCTTTTTAATAAATGAAGAAATAGTTTTAAGTCGTGAAAAACTAATGTATGAAGTTTGGGGATTCGATTATACAGGAGAATCAAGAACGGTAGACGTTCATATAAGAACTCTTAGACAAAAATTAAAAGACTCAGGAAAATATATAAAAACAATTAGAAATATCGGTTATAAAATAGGGGAATAATATGAAAAAAAGACTGTATTGTATATTATTAATGTCATTTACAGGCTTTTTTTTACTTTTATCATTAATATTTTATTTTGTACTGGATATTGATATAAAAGTAATAAAAAGCAATTGGATAGTATTAGTACTATCATCGATAATATTAATTTTAACTTTATCCTATATTGCAAGTATATATATTTACGGAAAAATATTTGGACCATTTAAATATTTTTTCAGACATCTTTTAAACTTAATAAATCATGATCCTTCTGCCGATACAATACTTCCTGAGGATACTGGTGATATAATAAATATCCTTAAGGATTATGGATATGATATAAAAGAGGTTGAGAAAGGTATTGAAAGCATAAATAATGCTGTAAATATAAGAAGAGAATTTTCAGCGAATGTTTCACATGAATTAAAGAGTCCTTTGACTAGTATAAAAGGTTATGCAGAATTAATATCTCAGGGAGTTGCAAAGGAAAATGAAATTATAGAATTTGCAAATAGAATCAATCTTGAAGGAGATAGACTCCTAAACATGATTGATGAAACAATTAAATTATCAAAAATAGATAACAATAAAATAAGAAGGGAAAATTTTGTTAATCTTGATTTAGGTAAGATAATAATTGAAAATATAGAAAGTTTTGATGTTTTAATAAAAGAAAAGAACATGGAAATTAATTTTGATTATGAAGAAATACCTTTTTATGGAAATGACAAATTAATGTTTGATTTATTTAGAAACTTAATATCTAATGCTATTAAATATAGTTCAAAAGAAAATCCAAGACTTGATATTAAATATCATGATAAAGGAAATGAAATAGAGATAAAATTTATCGACAATGGTATAGGAATTTCAAAAGAAAATCAAGAAAGAATATTTGAAAGATTTTATGTGGTGGATAAATCAAGAGGAAATAAGACAGGAACAGGACTTGGGCTATCTCTTGTGAAAAATATTGTACATATACACTCTGGTAGTATTGAACTTAGAAGTAGTTTAGGGTCTGGATCGACATTTATTGTAAATTTACCTAAAAATCAAGGATTATCTAAAAGATAATTGTTGACAGTTTAACAAAAATTTATATATAATGAGTATATAAAATAGGAGGGCGTATGTACAAAAATAGAATTTCGCCAGCTGTTATAAGAAGATTACCAAAGTATTATTATTATTTACAAGAGTTAGAAAATGATAATATAGAAAAAATTTCATCAAAAGAACTTAGTGAAATAACAGGATTTACAGCATCTCAAATTAGACAAGACTTAAATCATTTTGGTGGGTTCGGACAGCAGGGCTATGGATATCGAGTTGGTGACCTTAAAGAATCAATTAGAGAAATCATTGGTCTGAATAAAGAATACAATGTAATCATAGTAGGATATGGTCATATAGGTAAGGCGATTTATAATTATAACGGATTTGAAACTAAAAAATTTAATGTTTTATCAGTATTTGATAAAGAAGCTCAAACTGATGAAAAAAGTGGTTTAGAAGTTAAATCAATAGAAGAGCTAGGAGATTTTCTAGACAATAATGATGTAGATATATTAGTTTTAACGGTTCCAAAAGAATCAGCCAACGATATAGTCGAAATAGTAAAAGATAAAAATATTAAAGGTATTTGGAACTTTGCTCCAACAGCATTAAGTTCAGATATTAACATACCGATTGAAAATATATTATTAAGTGAATCACTTTATGCGCTTATATATTATATGGGCAATCCAGATCAATACGAATAAAATGAATTCAATCTTAGCTGTTACATAGTTTGTAACAGCTTTTTATATGCTATAATATATTCATATGAGGTAAAAATGGCAGAAATAACAGTTTCAAAACTTTCAAAATCTTTTGGAATAAAGCAAATATTTCAAGATATAAGTTTTAATTTAAATGAAAATGATAAGGTGGGAATAGTTGGTCCGAATGGAGCAGGCAAAACCACTCTTTTTAACATTTTAACAAATAGAATTGATGAATATGAAGGTAATGTTTACAAAAGAGGTAATTTAAAAATAGGATATATGCTTCAAAATATTTCGTTAAATAGTGATAAAACTATTTATGAAGAAATGTTAGAAGAGTTCAATTATATTCATGAAATAGAAGAAAAGATTAAACTGCTTGAAAAAAGCTTGAATCAACATGAAGATTTAGAAAAATTAGAAAGAGATACAATTGAATATAATAATTTACTTGAAAAGTATTATGATTTAGGTGGAGAATATTTTGAAAACAAGATTGATTCTATACTTATAGGGATGGGTTTTCCAAGGGAAAGATTTAATGACAATGTATCAAATTTAAGTGGTGGAGAAAAATCAAGACTTGAACTTGCAAAACTTTTAATTTCTAATGCAGATGTTTTATTACTTGATGAACCAACAAACCATTTAGATTTAGATACTATAGGATTTGTGGAAAATCTAATAAAAGATTCAAAAAAACTTGTGGTATTTATTTCGCATGATAGATATTTCTTAGAAAAAGTAGCAAATAGAATTTTTTTATTGGAAAATGGAAAACTTAAAACATATAATACTTCTTATTCAAAATTTATTGAAAGACGAAAAAAAGAAATAGAAGTTGAAAAAAGATTATATGAAAATCAACAAAGAGAAATTGAAAGACAAGAAGAAATTATAGAGAGATTTGCTTCTTTAGGAGGTTCCTTACGAAAAAGAGGAATCGCTCAATCAAGATCTAGACAGAAACTTCTTGATAAAATGAAATTACTTGAAAAACCAGAAATATTTGATGAAAAAATGGCATTAAAATTCACACCAAATAGAGAAAGTGGTCAAGATGTTTTAAGTGTTGAAAATCTAACAAAAACATTTGGAAAAAACACATTGTACGAAGATATTTCATTTAATATTTACAAAGGACAAAAAGTCGGGCTAATTGGTGGTAATGGAACAGGAAAAACAACATTATTTAAGATGATATTAAATAAGCTTAAACCTGATAGTGGAAAGATTGAAATAGGTGTCTCAGTTTTCCCAGTTTACTTTGACCAAGAGCAAAAAGATTTAGATTTAGAAAAAACTATAATTGATGAAGTGTGGGATAAATATCCATATCTTACTCATTATGATATTAGATCTTATTTAGCTAAATTTATGTTTATTGGTGATGATATATTTAATTTTGTAGGAGATTTGTCTGGAGGAGAAAGATCAAGAATTACGCTTTTAGAATTAATGCTTTCAGATTCAAACTTTTTATTAATGGATGAGCCGACAAACCATTTAGATATAGATTCTAAGGAAACTTTGGAAGATGCGCTTAATGATTATGAAGCGACTGCATTTATGATAAGTCATGATAGATATTTCTTAAATAAAGTATGTGATGTAATAATTGAAATTAAAGATAAAAATATTAAAATTTATAATGGAAATTATGATTATTATTTAAGTAAACAAGAAAATAAACAGGAAACCGAAATTTCTTCAAATCAAAATAAAACACAAAGAAAGAAAGATTTAAAAAAACAAAAAGAAGAACAAAGATTAATAAAAAAAATTAAAACTCAGATATCAAAATCAGAAAAAAGAATAGAAGAGATAGATTTAGAAATCGAGGAATTAAATAATAAACTTACACTAAAAGAAGTTTATGAAGACTTTGAGAAGTCTAATAGTATAGTATTATCTATAGAGAATTTACAAGAAGAAAAACAAATTTTAAGTGATAAATGGTTCGAATTACATGAAGAGTTAGAATCAATGGAGGAATAGTGAAGAAAGTATTATTAATAATTTTTTTAACTTTTTCAATCATATTACAAGCTTGTTCAAATAAAAGTGAAATAGATAAATTTGATATTGCTATAGTTACTGATACTGAAGAATTGGGCAATGATACAAAATCAAAAATGATAGAGTCAGGTCTTTTAAAGATTGGAGAAAGAGTAAATATTTCAAAAAATGGAAGCTCAAACGAAGATAAATTTATTAAACAAATAAATTCTTATATTGATCGTGATTATGACTTAATAATTGGTACTAATTTTCAAATGAATGAATCTATTAGAGCTTTGGCTAATCAGAACAAAGAAACTAAATTTTTAATATTTAATTCTATAATGGATCCTGGATTAGAAAATGTAAACTCTTTATTATTTAGTACAAATGAATCTTCATTTTTGGCGGGGTATCTTGCAGGATTAGTTACAAAAACCAATAATATTGGATATATTGGTACAAATCCAGGTGTATTAAGTGATTTTTATGAATATGGGTTTAAAGCAGGCCTACTATATGCAGCAAAAGAATTAAAAATTGAGATTTCGGTTAAATCTCAATACATTGAAGATTTATCTAATTATGAAAAAGGTAAAGAAATAGCAGATGAAATGTATAAAAATGGAGTAGATTTAATTTATCAAACAGCAGGCTATGCGGGTGTTGGAGCTATAGAAAGTGCAAAAAACAATAATAAATATATTATAGGATATGATGAGGATCAATCATATTTAGCTCCAAAAAATGTACTTACATCGACTATAAAAAATTATGACATTATAAGTGAAGATTTAGGGTTGAACTATATTTCAAATTCTATAGAATCAGGTCAAAATTTAAGATATGGGATAAAAGAAGATGCAGTTTCAATTACAAAGTTTAATGAAACTAGCATATATTCAAACGATATTTATAATAAAGTGATGTCTTTGTATGAAAAAATAAAAAAAGGAGAGATTGTAGTACCTTTTGATGAAGATAGTTTCAAAGCAATTATGGATAATTAATAAAAAAAGTTAACACAAAGAATATTAGAAGATATACAATTACAGTTAATTGTATATAAAATAGCGATAAATATGTATTAAAGCGATGCTAAAAACTTGAAAAAATTACAGATATAGATTATATTTAGAGTGTAATATAATACAAAAAAAAGTATTTTAGGAGGAACAATGTCAAAGAGAATTTTGTCATTATTACTTGCTCTTGTACTAGTGTTTTCATTAGTGGCTTGTAGCACAAAACCAAATGAAACAAAAGAAGAAACTAATACTGAAACATCAGTAGAGTATAACAAAGAAACTCAAGGTGAATTAGAAGAAACAACTAAAGAACCAGAAGAATCAGCTGATTTAACAGGTAAAACAGTTGGTATGGTAACAGATACTGGTGGGATAAATGACGAATCATTTAACCAAACATCTTGGGCAGGATTAAATGAATTAGAAGCTAAGACAGGTGCTAAAGCTTCATATGTACAATCTGAACAAGAAGCAGATTACAGTGCTAACTTAAACCAATTAGTAGATGCTAACACAGATTTAGTATGGGGTATTGGATACTTATTAGCAGGATCAGTAGAAACAGTTTCAAAACAAGCTCCAGATACAAACTTTGCTGTAATAGATAATGCTTATGAAAATCCAGAATCATTACCAAATGTTACAGGTGTAGTATTTAAAGCTGAACAACCTTCATTCTTAGTAGGTTATATTGCTGGACACACAACAAAAACAAATAAAGTTGGTTTTGTTGGCGGTATGAAAGGTGTGGTAATCGATCAATTTGAATATGGTTATAGAGCTGGTGTATTGGAAGCAGCTAAAGAATTAGGAAAAGAAATAACTGTTGATATTCAATATGCTGACAGTTTTAATGATGAAGCAAAAGGTAAATCAATTGCTACAAGAATGTTCAACGATGGATCAGACATAGTATTCCACGCAGCAGGTGGTGTTGGTAAAGGTGTTATAGAAGCAGCTAAAGAGTTAAACAAATTTGCAATAGGTGTAGACGCTGACCAATCAGGATTAGCACCAAAGAATGTTTTAACTTCTGCTTTGAAGAAGGTAGACGTTGCAATATATGACTTATCAAAGAGAATACTTTCAGGTGAAAAAGTAGGTGGACAAACAGTAGTATATACAGCTAATGAAGGAGCAGTTGGAATTCCAGAATATAATGCAGAAACAGCTTTATATCCAGAAGAATTGCATAAAAAAGCTTTAGATAAATTAGAAGAGATTAAAGCTGATAAAATAGTACCACCATTCAACGAAGAAGAGTGGAATAAATATATTGCAGAATAGTATGGCAATGTAAAGGGGGTATTATCCCCCTTTTTTTATTACTTAAGGGAGGGAATATGGAAAGCAATACGTATGCTGTTCAGATGAACGATATTGTTAAAGTATTCGGAACTTTTACTGCTTTAGACAATGTAAAATTAGAAGTAAAAAAAGGCTCTATTCATGCAATATTGGGTGAAAATGGAGCAGGAAAATCAACGCTTATGAATATCTTGTACGGACTGTATCAAGCTGATTCAGGCGTTATAAAAATTCACGGAAAAGAAATCGATATCAAAAACCCTAGCGTTGCAATTGAGCAAGGTATAGGCATGGTACATCAGCATTTTATGTTAGTTCATAACTTTACAGTAGTTGAAAATATTTTACTTGGAAATGAAATTACAAATGCTGCAGGATTTTTGAATTACAAAAAGAGCAGACAAAAAGTACAAGAATTAGTAGACAAATATGGTCTTCATGTAGATTTAGATGCTAAAATTGAAAATATTTCAGTAGGTATGCAACAAAGAGTGGAGATATTAAAAGCATTATATCGTAATGCGGATATTTTGATACTTGATGAACCTACAGCGGTTTTAACACCTCAAGAAATTGAAGAATTAATTTCAATTATGCATAATTTAACAAAAGATGGAAAAACAATAATTATAATTACACATAAACTTGCAGAGATAAAGCAATCTGCAGAAGAATGTACGATTATAAGAAGAGGTGAGTATGTAGATACTGTTAAAGTTGAAGATACTACAATAAATGAATTAGCAACAAAAATGGTAGGTCATGCAGTTAAATTAGTAGTTGAAAAAGAAAAGGCTGAACCCAAAGATGTATTATTTGAGATAAATGATTTAGTAGTTGAAGATGATAGAAAAATCGAAGTAGTACAAGGATTAAACTTATCAATAAGACGTGGTGAAATATATGGGATTGCGGGTATTGATGGAAATGGACAAAAAGAATTAGTTGAAGCAATTACTAATTTAGTTAAAACAAAGTCAGGAACTATAAAAGTAAATGGCATTGAAATACAAAATAGAACTCCTAAAGTTACAATTGATAGTGGTGTTTCTACAATCCATGAAGATAGATTGAAAAGAGGCCTTGTTCCAGATTTTACAGTAGCCGAAAATACTATTTTAGAAAAATATTATTTAAGACCATTTTCAAATAAAGGTATTCTAAATAGCAAGAATATTGAAAAATATGCACAAGATATTATTGATGAATATGATGTTAGACCAGTAGATGGTGCAAATCTACTAGCGAGATCCTTATCTGGAGGGAATCAACAAAAACTAATTATAGGAAGAGAAGTATCTACGAATCCCGATGTATTAATAGCGGTACAACCTACTAGAGGTCTTGACGTTGGGGCTATTGAATATGTTCATAAATCATTGATTAGAGAAAGAGATAAAGGAAAAGCGATACTTTTAATATCATTTGAACTTGATGAAGTTATGAATGTTTCTGACAAAATAGGTGTAATATACAAAGGGAAGATTCAAGATGAATTTCTTCAAGGAGAAAAAGATGAACATGAAATTGGTCTACTAATGGCAGGAGGTAAGCATGAAAGCTAAAAAGAATAATTTAAAAGTATTATTTAATAATCAATTCTTTAGAACATTACTTGCCATTATATTAGGTTTCATAGTTGCAGGTATTATGCTACTTGCAATGGGACACAATCCTTTAGCAGTATATTCAACTATGTTTACAGGAGTTTTCAAAAATCCTAGAAATATAGCAGAAACAATAATAAAAGCGACACCTTTAATCATAACGGGTTCTTCAATAGCATTTGCATTTAAAACTGGATTATTTAATATTGGTGCTGAAGGGCAGTATACCATGGGATTTGTTTTCGCTGGTATGGTAGGTATAATGCTAGATTTACCATGGTTCTTACAAATTCCGATATTACTATTAGCTGGTATGTTGGGAGGACTATTATTGGGAGGTCTTTCAGGAGTATTAAAATCTAAGTTTGGTGTGCATGAAGTTATATCAGGTATTATGTTAAACTGGATTTCATTATATTTCCTAAATTATATAGCGCTTGGATCTCCATTTTTCGTTCAAGAAACATCAGGGACTGAATCTATAAATGTTTCTGGACAATTAAAATTATTTGCAGCAGAAAAAGCAGCTGGAGATTATTCAAGTATTACAGAAGTTCCAATTATTGGTAGAGTATTAGCTAGATCAGATTTAAACTACGGAATATTAATTGCTATATTTGTAGCAATATTACTTCATTTTATAATTAAAAAATCAACTTTAGGTTATCAATTAAAAGCTGTAGGATTCAATAAGGATGCTGCAGAGTTTGCAGGAATAGATGTAAATAAAAATATTATAAGATCATTAGCTATAGCAGGGATAATTTCAGGTTTAGCAGGAGCTGTAAATATTATGAGTTTATCACCTCATAAAATAACAAGTTTAGCTATGTTTGAAAACTATGGTTTTGATGGACTTTCAGTAGCACTTATTGCAGGATCAAGCTTGATAGGAGTAATACCTTCAGCTCTATTATTTGCTGTATTTAAAATAGGTGGATCGGTAATTCAACAACAATACCAAATTTCGTCAGAAATCATATCTATTTTGATAGGTGTAATTATATTCTTTATAGCACTTTCATCTATATTACCAATAATAGCTGATTATATAGCTAGTAAAAAAACTAAGGAGAGATTATGAATCAATTAATGACTATATTAACAATTACACTCATGTACTCAACTCCATTAGTTTTTGGTGCAATGGGTGGTGTTATTTCAGAAAAATCAGGAGTTGTTAACATTGGTATTGAAGGAATGATGGCTGTTGGAGCATTTACAGCTGCATCAGTTTCTTATTACACTGGAAGCCCTTGGATAGGATTCTTCTCTGGTGGTATTGCAGGAGCTTTAGTTGGACTTTTACACGCAATTGCATCTGTTAGCTTTAGAGCGGATCAAACAGTATCTGGTATTGCTATCAATATGATAGGGTCAGGTCTGACATTATTTATGGCAAATCTTCTATTTGGCGGTGCAAATTCACCAGTTTTACAAAAGAAAATGCCAAAAATATTTGGTATAGATTCACCAGCGATAATAGCATTGATATGTGTAATTTTGTTATGGGTTTTCCTATATAGAACAAAATGGGGATTAAGAGTTCTAGCTGTTGGGGAACATCCTGCAGCAGCAGACACACTTGGAGTAAATGTATATAGAATCAGATATTTATCAGTAATGGCATCTGGATTCTTCTCTGGACTTGGCGGAGCATCAGTAACAGTATCATTGATTTCAAACTTTACACCTACATCAATTACAGGACAAGGATTCATAGCTTTAGCAGCAGTAATCTTTGGTAAATGGACTCCTCATGGAGCGTATGGAGCTGCGTTAATGTTTGGGTTTGCACAAGCTTTAGCAATCTATTTAGGAGCTGGTTCATCAATTCCAAGTCAATTTTATGCAATGTTACCATTTGTATTAACACTTGTAGTATTGATATTAGTAGGTAAATCAGAAGCGCCAAGAGCAGATGGTCAACCATATGTAAAAGGAGTAAGATAATGAATATTAAAGAAATTTTAGCTAAAGCAGATCACACTCAACTTGCTCAAACAGCAACTTGGGAAGATATAAAAAATTTAATAGATGAAGCCATTGAATATAAAACTGCATCAGTTTGTATTCCAGCATCATATGTAAAAAGAGCTGTAGAATATGCAGGGGATAAAATGGTTATATGTACAGTTATAGGATTTCCTAATGGATATTCTTCACAAGCTACAAAAGTCTTCGAAACAAAAGAATCTATTAAAAATGGTGCAAAAGAAATTGATATGGTAATAAATATCAATGAGTTAAAAAATAAAAATTATGATTATGTACTAGATGAAATTAAGCAAATAAAAAAAGTTTGTGGTGATTTAATTCTAAAAGTGATCATCGAAACATCATTACTTACAGAAGAAGAAAAAATCAAAATGTGTGAAATTGTTTCAGAATCTGGTGCAGACTATATCAAGACTTCGACTGGATTTGCAAAAGGTGGAGCAACATTTGAAGATATTAAACTTTTCAAAGAACATGTGGCACCAGAAGTTAAGATTAAAGCAGCAGGCGGGATTACAAGCATAGATGATGCGATTAAGTTTATAGAGATTGGTGCATCAAGACTTGGCACAAGTAGACTTGTAAAATTAGCTAAAAATAAGGAAGCAGAAGGATATTAATGATAAAAGAAGACATTAGATTAGCACTTGATAACATTAAGTTTTCAAGTGCTCCTTATTCAAAATTTAATGTATCCGCAGTACTTACTGCAAAAAATGGTGAAAAATTTACGGGTGTAAATATAGAATCTGCATCATTTACACCGACAATTTGTGCTGAAAGAGTAGCTATTTTTAAAGCTGTTTCTGAAGGTATAAAAGAATTTTCAAGAATTGTTGTGGTAGGTGGTTTAGAAGGAGTGGTTAAGGAATTAACCACTCCATGCGGAGTATGTAGACAAGTAATGATGGACTATTGTGACCCTAAAACATTTGAAATAGTTATAGCAATTGATGAAGATAATTATGAAGTGTATACATTGGAAGAATTACTTCCAAAAGGTTTTGGGCCACAAGATTTAGAAGGATAGTATTATGAGAATGATAGATATTATAGAACATAAAAAGCATGGAATGGAATTAACAAAAGAAGAAATTAACTTTTTTATAGAAGGATATGTAAAAGGGACTATACCAGATTATCAAGCTTCCGCGCTTTTAATGGCTATATATTTTAATGGAATGTCAGAAAAAGAGACTCTTGAATTTACTCTTTCAGTTAGAGATAGTGGAGATGTAATTGATTTGTCAGCTATTAAAGGGATAAAAGTTGATAAACATTCAACTGGTGGTGTAGGAGACAAAACTACACTTGTAATAGCTGCTCTAGTTGCTTCATTTGGAGTAAAAATGGCTAAAATGTCTGGTAGAGGTTTAGGACATACGGGTGGAACTATAGATAAAATGGAGTCAGTACCGGGCCTTAAGACTTCTATAGATAATAAAGAATTTATAGACCAAGTAAATGAAATTGGAGTTTCAGTAATTGGACAAACAGGAAATTTAGCACCAGCAGACAAAATGTTATATGCATTGAGAGATGTTACATCAACTGTTGACAGCATACCTTTAATTGCTTGTTCAATTATGTCTAAAAAACTAGCAGCTGGATCTGATGCAATTCTATTGGATGTAAAAACTGGTTCTGGAGCTTTTATGAAAACTCTTGATGATGCCATAAATCTTGCAGAAGAAATGGTTGCAATAGGAGAAAATGCTGGTAAATCTACAGTTGCATTAATCACAGAAATGGATATTCCACTAGGACATAATATAGGGAATTCTCTAGAAGTTATCGAAGCTGTAAAAACTCTTAAAGGACATGGCCCGGAAGATTTAACAGATGTTTGTGTTGAATTAGGTGCAAATCTGTTATTCATGGCTGGACTTGATACATTAGAAAATACTAGAGTAATGGCTAGAAAAGCTCTTGAAGATGGTAGTGCATTTAATAAAATGGTAGAATTTGTTAAAGCTCAAGGTGGAGATTATTCATATATAGAAGATACTTCAAAATTTGAAAAAGCAAAATTTAAACATGAAGTAAAAGCTAATGAATCAGGATTCGTATATGAAATGAATACAGAAAAAATAGGGATATCTTCTGTATTACTTGGAGCAGGAAGACAAACTAAAGAAGATATAATTGATTTTTCAGCAGGAATTAGACTTGAAAAGAAAACTGGAGATAAAGTAGAGAAGGGAGATATATTAGCTATTCTCTATACAAATGATGAAGCTGCTATTGAAGATGCACAATCACTAATATATGAAGCTTATAAAATAAGAAGCGAAAAACCAAAACTTCATCCACTAGTACTAGCAAGAGTTGGAAAAGATGGGGTTGAAAAATATTAAAATATAAAAATTGTTCTTAAAATATCTGTTGAGGAGAAATTATCCTTAACAGATATTTTTTTTGTTCTTTCATACTCTCAATATATAGGAAGTGTGAGACCATTTCTGATTTTTCGATAATTTTTTTATTTTTACAGAAGGAAAATGGTTGTTTTTCTGAGATTTGGAGAAGATTATTTGAAAAACGGAAAAAATGACTATAAATGTTAAGTATATGTAACAAATTAAATCATCAGTCCTAAAATAGGCAGTTGGGAGAATTTATTTTTCTGTAGATTTAAAATTATTTATCAAAAAACCGAAAAATGGGTGATTTTTTTCTGAGTATTGAAAATTAAATTTTGAAAAACGGAAATAGTATTATTTTAACGATACCATTTTCATATTTTGAAAAATATTTTTCATAATATGAAAAGAAAATACCCATTTTTGAACAATTTGAATTAAAATTTGTAAAAAAAATTATGAAAGAATGTAAGTTAATGTAACAAAGTCGCATATAGCTGATGATATTGAAATTCTAAATGATATAATTTTTTTATTTTTCGAGAAAAATTCATGAAATATTAAATAGACATTAATTTGGAGTTTAGAGATCAGTCAAAATTGTAATGTCGATATAATTTTGTCATATTTTTTAATTTCATATTAAAAATATCTATAAAATACGATACAGAGAAAATCATTTATAAAAAAAAAACAGTAAACTTATTACAAATCAAAAAATATTTGCCTTAAAACAATAAAAGATGTATAATAATTTTAAATTAGGAGGGAAATATGTCAAGTAATCTTTTAGACAAAAAAATGAAGAAAAGTATTTATAGCTTAAAATATTTAGCGATTATATTTATTGTATTAGTAGCTATAGCTTGTATAGTTGTAACATTTCAAGCGGTTAAAGATGTAAGCCATTTTCCAGAAATTAAGGAGTATGTATATCCATGGTTGGCTATTGGTTATACTGTATCATTTATGATAGTGTGGGGAATATTAGATGTACTAAAACTTATGAATAATTTAGTAGCAGGAAAAATATTTACTTTTGATAATGCTAATTTAATTAAAGTTATAGATAAAAAATTAGTAGCAACTTTAATATTTACAATCATAGCGAATGTTGTCATGCTTTTATTGGATATTACACATCCATCACTTATGATATTATGGTTTGGATTTATATTATTTATACTTGCTGCACATATTATAGTGAAACCTTTGAGCCTACTCGTTGAAAAAAGTGCTGAACTTCAAATAGAAATGGAATTAACTATATGATAGTTGTAAATTTAGATGTAATGTTAGCGAAGAGAAAGATGTCTGTGACAGAGCTGTCAGAAAGAGTAGGGATAACTTTGTCCAATATATCAATATTAAAAAACAATAGAGCAAAAGCTATCAGACTTGATACATTAAACTCTATTTGTGAAGTATTAGAGTGTCAACCTGGAGATATTATTGAATATATTCCAGATGAGGAGTAATATGAAATTTTATAGATCTAAGTAGAGATTTGATAAGTTTGATTATTATTAAAATAGTTTTATTTTCATGATATTTTAAAATAGAGAAGTCTAGGAAATTCATCCTAGACTTCTAGTTTTATTTACTAAAATTATTTCTAACATAGCTATCTACAGCTTTTATTGCATAAACTACATCTTCTGCTGTAGGTTTTTCTATCATTGCATGTATAGTTTCACCTTCTGCTGTAGCTTGTTTACCTATAGCTAATAAATCTTCATCGTTATATTGGTCTAAGTTTAATTCTGCCATAGTAGTAGGCATACCAATACTTTGATAGAATCTTATATATTGATCTAATTCTTCTTTATCTACATCCTCTAACATAAGTTGAACAAGTACACCATAAGCAACTTTTTCGCCATGAGTTTTATCATGAATTGCACCATGAACAGCTGTAAATCCGTTGTGAATTGCATGAGCACCAGATAGACCAGCTGATTCAAAGCCTAATCCTGAAAGTAGGGTATTAGCTTCGATTATTTTTTCAACTGCTGGAGTAACTAGATTTTCTTTTACAGCTGCTAGAGCTTTAGCGGAATATGCAAATAGAGTATCACGACAAACTTCAGCTATTGCTTGAGCTGCTATTGTTTGTTTTCCACCAGCCATAGTTGTAGATTCTGATCTAGTATTAGATCTTGCTTCAACAAGAGTTGCACTTGCATCGGCTATACCATCTGCCAAGAAGCTTGCAGGAGCATTAGCTATTACTTGTGAATCCATTAAAATTAAATCTGGATTCTTTTTATAAAAACGATAGCTTTCAAAATTACCATTATCTGAATAAATAACAGATAGTGCAGATGTAGGAGCATCTGTTGAAGCGATAGTTGGAGCAATTACTGTTGCAGCTCCAAGGTCTTCAGCTATTGCTTTTGCGGAGTCGATAGCTTTTCCGCCTCCTAAACCTATAACCACATTGCTAGATTTTTCCTTACCTATTTCTACAACACGATTGATTTCATTTTCAGAAGCTTCGCCATTGAAAGCCTCACGATATACAGAAAGTCCTTGTTTTTCCAGTTCACGAGCGTATTTTTCACCTACAATTTTCCATACTGTGTCATCTGCTAAAAGTAAAACTTTATCTCCTAGTTCTTTTACTAGGTCTACCCTATCGAACAAAACGTTTTTACCTTGCACATAGCGAGATGGGCTTGAAAATATTCTAACCATAATTCCTCCTTATATTTTGATTACATGATAATTATATCACAAACATAAGGAAAAATAAATATTTTAAAATAGAGAAGTCTAGGAAATTCATCCTAGACTTCTAATTTTATTTTATATCTTTAAATTTTATATAAATAGTATCATCTATTTTTCTAATTGAACCTTCTGCAGGATACAGTGGCATAGACTCTATAATATCTCTTAAAGGTTCAAGTTCTTCTGTTATTTCATCTTCATCATGAATTATATTTGGTAGCCCCAAGAATTTATTTGGATAATATTTAAATGAATATAATCTAGTTAAATGATTTGCAATTATAAATGGTTCAATATCCCTAGTATCAATCAATTTTGTAAAGGAAGTTCTAGAGTCAGGATTACCAAGCATCATAATCTTTGTATTTGTTTCATATCCATCGACAGCTTCGATTCTCATGGCTATTCTGTTGGCATATGCATTTGATGATTCATTTGTCATTCCAACTTTGAAATATACCTTATTTGTAACATAAATATTATTGTATACATTTAGCATTAAAATAATAGTTAATATCCATGATGAATAATAAACTAAGTTCTTTTTAGAGTTGTTAATATCTTCTGGTTTCAATGCGTTTGGTAATGTTGTGAACATTTCTTTATGAGTTTCATAAATATAATCTAGTAATATCAATGGAAATATAAACATTACAGTATATCCGTAAGCCATTCTAAGCATCACTCCAGCTTCGAAACTCATTACATAAATTATATTTATAGCCAGTGGAAATAGTAAAACTATTATTGCAACAAGTGCCTTATTCTTAGTTTCTATTTTTGATTTATTAGTTAGATATACTATTAGATAAACGGTTAGTAGTACAATTAAAGCTAGGAATGGAGGCATCCATATCCAATGATAATTGAATTCTTGTCCTATAAAGAATAAGAAAAATGCTTTATATGCGCTAAAAATAACCTCTGGTAATCTATTTAATGGTAATGAACCCATGGTATCAAGACCTTTGTAATCTACTAAATATTTTCCAAATATTCCTCTTGAAATTAATATATAGAGAATTATCGCTATAATAAATGACAATAGAGTTTTTAAACATAAATAGAAAATTTCATTAAAAGATTTTTTATTTTTGAATAAATCAATCAAAATATATATCAGAATAATCCCTGCAGAAAATCCTAAATATGTTTGGTATATTCCTAATGATAATGTCAGTAAAATAATAGTATATATATAACCATTTTCTTTTTTGATTAATAAATAGGCTCCTATAGTTGCAAGCAACGCACCAAATTGATAAGCATCTTGTGTATTCATAAATGGCATAAGTGAACCTAAAGTTGGAAAAGTAACAAGGATTCCAGAAATTATAATAGTATTTATTTTTGATTTAATATCAAACATTTCCACTATTATGGAAGATATAAATGCTGTATATATGATAGTAAGAAGTCCGTTTAGCCATGGAAGAGAAAATTCACTTCCTATGGCCGCTGGAAACATTAGAAACCATCTTCCCGAAGTTGTTCTATTCATAGTATCAACAATCTGTACTATATCATCTAAATTCACCCATTTATTTGTCATCATATAGACATGGCAAACCAGACCAATTATTATTGTTGAAATGAAAGCTATTTTTACATTTTTATTTAATTTTAAATACCAATTTTTAAATTTATTGTCTAGATTCATAA
>JAEZZN010000020.1 GCA_023418535.1 Bacillota bacterium
ATGTTCATAGGCCCTTTGGCCGTCATGATGTTTCATATCCCCGGTAATATAAAGGTCCGCCTTTTGAGACAAGGCGTCTTTCATAAATTCTGCCCCGGCTCCCCCACAAAGTCCAATTTTCTGAACGGTTTTTGGCTTTTTTCCATAGGCGTGGAAGATGGTGGGATGAATTTTTTCCCTAATGGTTTGAATGACATCTTCAAAATTTGCTTCGGGAATGGTGCCCACAAGACCGATTCCTTCCTCTTCTCCCGGTTGGAGAGATTCGATGTTTTCAATCTCTAAGACCGAAGCCAAGGCATCATTGACGCCACCTTTTGCTCGATCTAGGTTGGTGTGAGCGCTAATAACGGTGATACGATGGTCTAATAGAGCTTTGATTAAATTGCTTTTATAGTCTCCTTCCTCCCACAAGGTCAAAGGGGAAAAGAAAAAGGGATGATGACTTAAAATCAATTGGGCGCCTTCTTCAATGGCAACTTTCACCACTTGATCGGTAACATCCATGGCAAGAACCACTTTTGATACTTCATCGTCA
The DNA here is from genome assembly GCA_023418535.1 of Bacillota bacterium. The sequence goes on from JAEZZN010000020.1 coordinate 539, forward strand.
AAATAAACTTGAGGCCCTACAACATCCCAGTCTTCTGCGTATTCTCGAGGTGCCAAGGTATCGATCCAAGCTAATATTTCCTTTGTTCTCGCCATGATAACCACCTTTCACATTCTTTTAGTAATTTTTCCAATTCTTCCATTTTTTCTTTTTTCTTATGGGGATCTTTCATTTTTTCCACTCTTTTTCGTTGGGTGGTCCAAATTTGATGTTGCCGCTGTAAATAAAGGTCCACTTCATCCCTTTTATTTTCCATCAATGTTGGAGAAAAAAATGAATGGGCACGTTTACTTTTTCCATGGGTTACTTGAAGGCCCACATAGGCTTTGCCTTCTTCTAAGACCACTTCTTCTTGAAGAATGGTGTATTCATGATTCCATAAGTATTCTCTTAAGGGTAATAGTCCTTGTACGGGTTGGAGGATAAATGTGGGAATGGACTTGGTGATTTCTCCTCCTTGTTCTAAGATTTCACCAATCAATACGCCACCCATCCCTGCTATAATAACGCTGTCCACTTCCCCGGGCTGTAACACTTCCAGTCCATTGCCCAGGCGACATTCCCAGCGTTCTTTTTCTACATAAGTCTCCAGTAATTGTTTACTCTTTTGTAATGAAGGGGCGGAGACATCGGTGGCAATCACTTTATTTGCCGTATTTCTTTTTATCAATTCAAAAGGCACAAATCCATGATCTGTGCCTATATCAGCAATGACCTCTCCCTTGGGTACAAGGGAAAGAATCATGTCCAATCTTTTTTTTCTCATTCTAAAAAGTCCTTTAGCTTTTTACTTCGACTGGGATGGCGAAGTTTTCGCAATGCTTTTGCTTCAATTTGACGAATTCTTTCTCGAGTTACATCAAATTCTTTTCCTACTTCTTCTAAGGTTCTGGCACGTCCGTCATCTAAGCCAAAACGAAGGGTTAACACCTTTTTTTCTCGTTCGGTTAGGGTTTTTAGTACATCGTCCAATTGTTCTTTTAGTAAGGTAAAGGTAGCAGCATCTGCCGGGGAGAGTACTTCGTCATCGGGAATAAAATCTCCTAAATGAGAATCTTCTTCCCCAATGGGTGTTTCTAAGGATACCGGTTCTTGAGCAATCTTTTGGATTTCTCGAACTTTTTCCACATCCATATTCATTTCCACCCCTATTTCTTCCGGAGTGGGATCGCGACCTAAATCTTGCACCAATTGTCGTTGTACCCGAACAAGTTTATTAATGGTTTCTACCATATGGACAGGAATACGGATGGTTCTAGCTTGGTCGGCAATGGCGCGAGTGATGGCTTGTCGAATCCACCAAGTGGCATAGGTACTGAATTTAAAGCCTTTGGTGTAATCAAATTTTTCCACCGCTTTCATCAATCCTAAGTTTCCTTCTTGAATCAAATCTAAAAAGCTCATACCTCGGCCTACATATCGTTTGGCAATGCTGACTACTAGGCGTAAGTTTGCTTCTGCCAATTCTCTTTTTGCCAGTTCGTCTCCAGATTCCATCCTTTTAGCGAGAACGACTTCTTCGTCCCCGGTTAAAAGAGGGATTTTACCTATTTCCTTTAAATACATTCGCACAGGATCATCGACGGATACTCCCTTTGGAATGGATAAATCGTCTTTTTCTTCCTCTTCCTCTTCTTTTTCTTCATGATTGATTTCTTCATCACTTAGAATTTTAATGCCCATATCTTCGAATACTTGATAAATGGAATCTACTTCATCGCTGTCCATCGGCATTTTTTCAAAGGCATCGATGATTTCATCGTAAGAAAGTTCACCTTTTTTCTTACCCACTTGCATTAAGTTTTTTACGATTTCATCTTTGGAACTTTCTTGCTTTCCATCATCGGGCAAGGATTCTCTTGTCATTGGATTACCCCCTTTATATCCTTGAGCAATTGATTTAATCCTTTTAGCTCAATGATTTTGTCATATAATTGTGATTCTTTTTCGTGATTTTCTTCTTTTTCTAAGCTTGATATTTCTTTTAATATCTTTTCTCTCTTTTCTTGATAAAAAGATATTTTTAAAAACTGGATACATTCTTGTATGATTTTATCGCTATGAAAGGAATCGATGTAGATCTTTTTTATTTCGTCCAAGTCTTTTTGGGAAAGTAGTTCCTGTTCTTTTGAATCTTCTAAAAAATTAGCCAGTGATGTAGAGTCCTTTGAGGCCATAACTATCAGTAATTGTTCAAATACTTGCTCATATTCTTTTTTTAGCCAAACATTTTCTTCCATCCATTCCTTAATCCTCTTCGCATAATCGTAGGATGTCAAGGCATAGGC
>JAEZZN010000062.1 GCA_023418535.1 Bacillota bacterium
ACGGATTATGTTGAGGTACCAAATATAATTGATTTAGATATTAAAGAAGCAGAAAAAATACTTGAGGATTTGGGTTTTGTAACTCATAGAGTACTATTAAATCCTAAATCTAGATATTATAATCAAAGGGTAGACACGGTAATTAAGACAGTACCAAAATCCAGCAAGTTAAAAGAAGGATGTCATATAAAACTTTATTATATCGATAAGGAAGTATTGAAAAAGAGTGAAGAATTACACGAAGAAAAAACTCCATTAACAGAAAAAATACTTGATAAATTGAATAAAAAAGATGAATAAAATAAATCTCAGTAATATCAAATTAAATGTTATTACTGAGATTTTGTTTATTTAGTGTATACTAATATATTTTCATCTTTTCTTTCTATCATTATTTCATATCCAAAAATTTTGAATTCATAGCTATTTATTTTGTTATTTTGGATTTTTAATAGATTATCTACTGTGCTTTCTAAATTATATTTTCTAATAAAAGTATTTATATCATAATTTTCATTTAAGAATCTAGGATCTAATGTCATTATAATATTTGCAAATTTTTCAACAATATATGTTTCATAATTTGCATGATAATATGAAATCTTAGAATTTAATATTAAACCTTCTTTACTTATAAAATAATTTAATCTATATTGTCCAAATTCAAAAATTGTGTTTATATTTGTAGGATAATATTCATTTTGTTGAAAATGTAATACTTGAGTGAAACTATATTTTGTTACATTTTTTGCTATCTTATCATTAGTTTCTTGCATTATAGCAATATATTGGTCATCGATTTTTGAGTGATAATATAGGTCATACCAGCTTAATAAATTAAAAATCATAAAAATAATTAAAGTCCACAATGCAATTTTACGATTAAAATATTTATTAAAAGTATTATCTTTTTTTCTATCTTCATTTGAATACAAGTTAGGAACTTTTAATTCACCATTATCTGTTGAATATATTATTTGCTTTTTATTTTGTGTTTTCAATTTTATATTTTTAAAAGTTGATTTATCATACAAATCAGTATTTATAAAGGCTTCAACAAAATTTAATTGCTGGTTTAATTGAACTCTTGTTTTAATTAATTTGTAAAAGTTAAATATACTTTTATCGATTTCGACTTTTTCTAAATGTGTAGACTTAATAGTTTCAATACTATATCCATGATAAATTAGTTTATTTATTTTTAATAAATTTTTATCAGATTTTAATTTCGCTTTTACAATAGTATCTTTATCGATTATATATGAAGTAGTCATTTTATTTATATAATTTCTAGCATTAATACCAAATAAAATTAAAAGTAGTGTGACTGTAAAACTTAATACTAATACTCTATTTAATGAAATATAAGTAAATAATATCTTGAAAGTATCCTTCAATAAATCTTGACCTATTATAACAAATAGAGGAACTATAAATGTACAAATAAAAGCTGCAAATCCAATAAATTCAGCTGTTAAAGTTTTATTTATGTGTGCTTTTTTTATAGATGGAACATAGATATTCATTATATTTTCTCCATAAATTTATTAGATACTTCTTTTGCAAGTTTATTAACTGACAATGCATCATTATTTCTATAATGCGTTTTACCAATCCACATTCCTTGAATATATAAATTGTGGATTAAACCATATTTTGAACTTAAAACATTACAATTAGGCCATTGCACTGATATAAATTCATCATTTGAATCAGGTTTTATTAAACCTTTATCATATAGATTTTTTAGTAATTCATTAAATTCTATATTTTCTAAAAGATTAAAGTTAAATCCTGTTGTATTAATTAGAATATCTAATTTAATATCTTTATCAGCAAATACAATAAATTTATCGTGTTTATATTTTATATTTTCTAGCCCTCTTATAATTTTAACTTTTCCATTTTTAATTTCATCATAAAACCAATCGAAAGTTTTTGAAGGAATTAGCGTAATAAATCTTTCAATGTCTTTATCATATTCATTAATAACTCTTAATTTATCAAGATTTGAAAGACTTCCATATAATTTAGCTAAATATGGGAATAATTTTTTAAAATAGTCAATTAGTATTGCTATTTTAGGATCTTTCTCATCAACGAATTTTCTATAATCTTCTAAATTTTGAAATTTAACTTTTTCTAATAATTCGTAAAAATTAGTATCATTTTCTTTAAAGTCATTTTTAATTAAATTTAATATATCATCGAGTTTAATAAAGGTATTAGATTTTGATTTATCTAGTATCCATTTATCACTAATTGAAAATTTATATTTTGGTTTTACCATATCATAAGTAAAGTCAGGAGTATCAAATAAAGAAGATCTTGACAAGAAATATATAGGGGAATCAAATTGATATCTACGCATTAAATGTCTAAATACATCTAAAGATGAAGCACCCGTACCAATAATGCCAATTTTATTATTTTTTTTCAAATTAGATAATTTTTCATTTAATGGATAAGTATTCCAAATATAATTATCTTTATCTTTGAAATTATATATATCTTTATAAATAGCATGCCCAATTGCTAGGAATAAATAATCAAAATCTTCATAAATATTTTCTTGCGTTTTAATATTGTATGATTTAATATTATTATTTTTTAAATTTGGTATGACATCAATTACCTCAGCATTTATAAATTTAACATTTTTATGCTCATAATAATTTTTAAAATGATGATGTAAATACTCACCATAATATGTACGTGGGGCAACTTTTTCAAAACTTTCTTCTTTATTGTTTTCTCTTAACCATTCTGAAAATTCGAATGAATTCTCATCATTTACACTCATTAAATGGGATTGAACATTTAGTACTCTTTGTATTGAATCCTGTTCATGAGGAAAACCAGCTCCAAAATATGATCTTTTATCAAAAATAGAAATATGTATGTCTTTATTAAATTTTCTATGTTTTATTATAGATTCTAGAATTGTAGAACCAGTTAGACCAGAACCTATTATAGCTATTTTCATATATGACTCCTTTTCTTCTTATATACAATTATATAAAAATATTAATATAATTACAAAATTTATATAATTATATTTAAAATTTAATATATTTTGTTTATAATTAAATAAATAAGGTATAATTATATAAATAGGAGGATTATATGGAAAATAAAGATAGAAAAAAAATATATGATAATGAAGAGTTAAATAATAATTATAATAATGAAGAAAATTTTAATTCGGAAAACAATTCTAGACATCATAGTTATTTAAAACATAACAAATATGACACTAAGAACAAATTAATAATTACTGCAAGTATTATTGCAGTAGCACTAATATTTTTCTTTATACTCAATAGGTTTGTGTTTTCAAAGACATCTGAGGGTTTCCCTAAAGGTCAATTATTAGAACAAGAATTTTCACCTAATAATGCAGATGTTATGCGTGTATATGGAGATACTAATAATCCTGTTACTTCAACATTTATAAGAATCGAAGTTGAAAGCGTACAAAATAAAACAACTATTTATTATCAAGAATCCATTAATCCTGCAAATGTTGATTATAAATGGTCTAGTGATAGTAATTCGATAATAATTAATGGAGTAATTTTTGACAAAACAAAGACTTTCACAAAAGATTCTGTTGTTGAATCAGTACATGAAAGTAAAAAGGAGTCATCAAAAGAAACTGATTTTGAAACAGATAAAGAAACAAATATAGAAACGCAAGATACAGTTAAAGAAGATATATAATTAATAAATTTTAAAAGTATTGCATAGATGCAATACTTTTTTTTTGTATTTAAATAGGATATTTAATATAATAAGTACATAGTATAAATTGAGAGGTGCATATGATAGAAATCAAAAATTTACGAAAAGTTTTTGATAACAAATTCGAAGCTTTGAAAAGTATTGATTTAAAAATAGAAGATGGAGATTTAGTATGTTTATTAGGTCCATCAGGATGTGGTAAGACTACTATATTAAATCTTATTGCAGGTTTGCTAGACCCTACTAATGGAGACATTTTATTTGACAATAAATCTATTGTGAATTTACATCCAAAAGATAGGGGAATTGGATTAGTTTTTCAAAATTATGCTTTATATCCACATATGACAGTTTTAGAAAATGTAATGTTTCCTTTAACTGTTGGCAAGGATAAAATGCCAAAAGAAAAAGCTAAACAAGAAGCTGAAAAGTATATGAAAATTACAAGTATTGAAGAATTAGCTGATAAAAAACCAGGAACTATGTCCGGTGGTCAGCAACAAAGGGTTGCTATAACAAGAGCTTTAGTTCAAAATCCTAAAGTGCTTTTATTAGATGAGCCTCTTTCAAACTTAGATGCTAGACTAAGATTAAAAATCAGGGAAGAAATAAGAAGACTTGTAAAAGAAATTGGTATTACAACTATTTTTGTTACGCATGACCAAGAAGAGGCTTTGTCGATAAGTGATAAAATCGTTTTAATGGATCAAGGTGTAGTTCAACAGTATGATATACCACACAATTTATATTTAGATCCTATAAATCTATTTGTTGCTAAATTTATGGGAAATCCAATTATAAATATTTATGAAGCTTATAATAACGGCAAGATGCTTGAAACAGATGAATTTAATATTGATTTATCTAAGCTTGACAAATCTAAATTTAGAGATGAATTAATTGAAAATAAAAATTATACATTAGGTATTAGACCTGAATATTTCAATTTAGCTGATGTAAAAGATGATGATACCATTGAAATTGATGTTGAATCAGTTGAATTAATTGGTAAAGATGCCATAGTTAATTTTAGATTAAATAATATATTTTCTAAAACAACTACTGACACTACATATAGAATTTTAGAAGGCGATAAATTGAATTTATCAATAGATTACAACAATATTTATATATTTGATAAAGAAGGAAGAAGGGTTTATTGATATGAAATTCAAATATAGAGCAGAAAATTCACCAATTGGTTGGATTTATTTGTTACCTGCATTAATTTTTATAGGTATATTTAATGTTACACCATTATTCAAAACTTTTATTATGTCTTTTCAAAAAGGTACATTAAATAATCCTCAATTTAATGGATTAAAAAATTTTGAAATAGTATTAAAAGATCCTAAGTTTCATAGAGCTTTAACAAACACAGCTTTATATGCATTTATTGTAGTTCCTTTGGGATTAATTATTTCGTTATATATAGCAATAAGTATTCACGAAAAAATAAAATACAAAAAGACTTTTGAATCAATATTTTTCCTACCATATTTAACTTCGATGATAGCTATAGGGGTAGTATTTAGATACTTATTCAACCAAAATTATGGTTTAATTAACTATTTTCTTAGCTTAGTAGGAGTAAGTCCTGTAAACTGGTTAGATAGTCCTCAGACGGCTATGACAACAGTTATTATATTTGGTATATGGATGGGTCTTGCATTTAACATTATCGTATTATTGACAGGTATAAGAAATATTGATGAATCTTATTATAAAGTTGCAGATATGTTTGGTGCAACAAAAATAGAACAGTTTAGAAGAATTACATTGCCACAATTGATACCTACAATTACATTTTTAATGCTTATGAATTTTATAAATGCATTCAAGGTATATGGGCAAGTGTATGCGATATTTAATGGTAAGCCTGGAATTGCAGAATCTGCTACAACTGGTGTGTTTTACATATTTACAAAATTCTATACAGAAAATAGATATGGTCAAGGTATGGCAGCTGCAGTAATTTTATTTTTCTTAATTTTGATATTTACTTTAATTCAAAATATAGTTATGAAAAAAGTTTCAAAGTAGGTGAATTATGAAAAAAATAAATTTATTTACAAGAATAACAATGGTAATACTTGCGATTATAACATTATTCCCATTTGTATATATGATATTATCATCATTGATGTCATTTCAAGAAGCGACATCTATACCACCAACATTAATTCCTAAAAAATTACTATTTTCAAACTACATTGAAGCTATGAAAGCTGCACCATTTGCTAGATATTTCTTAAACACAATATTTACATCCTTAAGTACAACAATAGGTACACTTATTACAACTGTACTTGCAGCTTTTGCATTAGTAAAATTACAATTTAAAGGTAAAAATATTGTAACTCTTTTTATGGCAGCACTTTTAATGGTTCCATACGAAATTACTGTATTTACAAATTATCAAACAATTGCAAAATTAGGCATGCTTGATACATATTGGGCTTTAATAATACCTCATATGGCTAGTATATTTTATATATTCTATTTAAAAGGATATCTAGAATCAATGCCACTTTCATATTACAAGGCGGCTAAGGTCGATGGAGCATCTGATTTAGAATTTATTATAAAAATATTGGTTCCAATATCTAAACCAGCTTTATTTACAATGGGGATATTAAGTTTCATTTCTGGCTGGAATTCATTCTTGTGGCCAATACTTGTAACAAATTCTAGAAATATGAGATTAATAAGTAATGGACTTTCAGCATTTTCATCAGAAAGTGGGACTGCTGTGCAATTACAAATGGCAGCTTCAACTATTACCATAATCCCAATATTTGTACTTTACTTTATATTTAGAAATCAAATTATGAGAGGAGTTTCTCGTAGTGGACTTAAAGGATAATATTACAAAAGTTACCTATTATCATGGTATGCG
>JAEZZN010000102.1 GCA_023418535.1 Bacillota bacterium
CAAGAGCTAGCAGTGGTAATGTGGTAGGAATAGTTTCATATTCTATATATGGTGCGACATTTATTTTTTTATTCTTAATGAGTACTATATATCATGCAATTGTAAACGAAAAGGTAAAATCTATACTTAGAATATTTGACCACATATCCATTTATTATTTTATAGCAGGTAGTTTTACACCAGTAATTTTGATGATAATGAGTGGAGTATGGAGAATTGTCTTTTTAATACTGATGTGGTTAATTGCTGTGATAGGGACCGTATTTAAATTTAGAACACATAAAAATCTAGATAAATTTAAATCTGTTTCAACACTTTTGTATATTGCAATGGGTTGGATGGGTATATTTTTAATAAGACCAATAATTCAGAATGCAGGAATAAAATTACTGTTGTTTATCATACTAGGTGGAGTAATTTATACTATTGGAACTATTTTTTATAAATCAGATAGATATAAATTCAATCATGTAATTTGGCATGTATTTGTGTTAATGGCAGCAATTGTACATTTTATAGGATTTTACTTATATTTGTAGAATAAAAGTAAAAAATTATAGAATAAAAGTTAAAATCCACAATTACTTAACTTGATTTGTTGTAATTGTGGATAATTTCATATAAAATGTAATACTAGGGGTGTATTTATGAAAAATATTGTTTTGATTACACAAGTTGGTTTATCAGTTATCTCTTCAATATTATTGGGACTATGGATTGGGATAAAACTCGATAAATGGCTTGGTACAAAATATATATTTTCTATAATAATGATTTTATTGGGTATAGCATCTGGGTTTTTACAAGCGTACAAACTTATTAATAAGGCGACAAATAATAATTCTAAGTCAAATTTGGATGAAACTATAAAAAAAGATAGAAGACATCTATACGAAATTAATTTTGATGAAGAAGATAAGAAAGGTAAATTAAATGGAAAATAATGATAAATATGTACAAGACATTATTAAAAAGTCTTTAGTACTAATTGTATTTGAGTCGATAATTGTTTCATTATTTTTCAAAGATAGATTACCATTAGTTCTGGGGTTTATAATAGGTGGAGGCTTTTCAATTGTCTCATTTAGAATTATTTATTTATCTATACTTATGGCGATAGGGAAAAATCAAGTTAAAGCGAAAAGATTTATGATTTTAAGCTATACATTAAGATATCTACTTTATGGAATCATATTATATCTCGGGTACAAAACTGGATATTATAATATATATACTGCTGCTTTAGGTTTAATAACTATTAAGCTTGTTTTATATATTAATAATTTCATCAGTTTAATAAGAGGAAGGAAAAAGTATCATGAAAATTAGTATTGATATAGCACTAGGTGGTAAGACATATACATTTACACCGGAAGTTGTGAATTCCTTAATTGTAGTTGTTGTCCTTTGTATATTAGGATTTATAATAGGGCAAAAAGCTAAAAAAGCTAATTTTAGGAAAAGTCCAAAGGGTCTTCTTTTGATAGGAGAAATATTTGTTGAATCTATTCAAGGACTTGTAAGCCAGACAATGGGTAAGGGGAATCAAGGATTTGTACCTTATATCGGAAGTTTGGCGTTGTTCTTAGCTTTTTCAAATTTATTAGGGCTAGTTGGTCTAGTACCACCCACATCTAACTACAATGTTACATTAGCACTTGCGTTAATAACAGTTACTTTAACGCATGTTAATAATATTAGATTTAATGGTGTTAAAAATTATATTAAAGGTTATTTTGAACCAGTTGCACTATTGTCACCAATTAATCTTTTAGGGGAGATAGCAACACCAATATCATTATCATTCCGTTTATTTGGGAATATAATTAGTGGTGTTATTATTACATCTTTAATATATTCAGCGTTTAATAGTATATCGTTCTATGTAGCACCATTCTTGACGCCCGTATTTCACGCGTACTTCGATGTTTTTGCAGGGCTGATTCAAACATTTGTGTTCATGATGTTAACCATGATTAATATATCTCAAGCAATTGGAGATAGAGAATAATTTAGGAGGAAAAATATGGGAAATATTTCAAGTGAAGCATTCATTTTAGGTATGTCAGCTTTAGGAGCTGGTATCGCTATGATAGCAGGTATAGGACCTGGTATTGGACAAGGATTTGCAGCTGGTAAAGCTGTAGAAGCAGTTGGTAGACAACCAGAAGCAAAAAATGATATTATTCAAGTTATGCTTACAGGTTGTGCTGTTGCGGAAACTACTGGTATTTATGCACTAGTTATTGCAATCATATTACTTATTATTAAACCATTAACATAATAAAAGAGAGAAGGTAAGTATGGGTTTTGACATTCATGTAATCCCGAATCTTCCTGAATTAATCCAACAACTTGTGGCAAGTACTTTTCTATATTTCTTTTTGAGACATTTTCTATTTAAGCCAGTTACTGAATATTTGGCAAAAAGAAAAGCTTATATAGAAGAAGGAGTTAGAAAGACTGAGGAAGCTGAAGAAAAGTTAATGACTATTGAAAAAGAATATGATCAAAAAATGCTTGAAGCAAAGAAAGAGTCAACAGCTATTATTTCAGGTGCTAGAAATTATGGTGAAGAAATAAAATCTAAAGCTGTAGAAGAATCAAAACTACTTGCTAAACAAGAGTATGATAAAGGTATTAAACAATTAGAAAATGAAAGACAAAAAGCTATGAAATCATTAAATGATGAAATAGTTTATATAGCTTTAGAAGCTGCAGAAAAAGTTTTAAGAGAAAAAACTGATTCAGAAAAAGATAAAAAGATGGTTCAGGACATGATTAATGACTTGGAGAAATCTTATGAATGATGCAGTAGTTAAAGTATATTCTGAAGCGTTTTTCGATTTATCTTCTGATAAGAATAAATTAGAGATGCATAAAGAGGATTTGAAATATATTTTAGATGTTTTTGATAAAAATAAAGAACTTAATAGTTTAATGGATAATCCAAATGTATCAATAGAAGATAAAAAATATCTTATATCCGAAATCTTTGTAGACATAGATTCTGATTCTAAGAATTTATTAAATGTTTTAATAGACAATAAAAGATTTATGGTGTTTGGAGATTTAGTAAGGGATTTTAATAGGAAATATAATTATGCAAACAATATTCTTGAAGGAATAGTTTATTCAACTAGAAAGTTGGATTCTGATGATTTCAAGAATTTAGAAAATGCATTAAACAAAAAGTTTGATAAAAAAGTTGAGCTAACAAATATTATCGATGAATCTTTAATAGGTGGCCTATCTATTTATGTAGAAGGCAAGAGAATAGATAATAGCATTAGAAATAGACTAGATAGCTTAAAAGCTCACTTATTAAAGGAAGGTGAATAAATGAGACTAAAACCAGAAGAGATCAGTTCAGTCATCAAATCGATGATTGATAAATATGATCAAAAAACTGAGATAGTTGACGAAGGTACAATTATTGAAGTTGGGGATGGAATTTCACGAGTTCATGGACTAGAAAATGCAATGGCTGGAGAATTGTTAGAGTTTGAAGGTGGAGTTTATGGAATGGCTCTAAACCTTGAAGAACATAATGTTGGGGCTGTATTACTTGGAGATGATATCGATCTAAAAGAAGGAAGTACTGTAAAAAGAACAGGAAAAATAGTAGAAGTTCCAGTAGGAGATGCTTTAATTGGTAGAGTTGTAAATGCAATAGGGCAACCAATTGATGGAAAAGGACCTATAAAAACAACTAAGTCTAGACCAGTAGAGTCTCCTGCTCCAGGGGTAATTGAAAGAAAATCAGTTGATGAACCATTACAAACAGGTATTAAAGCTATTGACTCACTTATACCTATAGGTAGAGGTCAAAGAGAGCTTATAATAGGAGATAGACAAACAGGGAAAACTACTATTGCTACAGATACAATCCTTAATCAAAAAGGTAAGGATGTTATATGTATATATGTTGCTATTGGCCAAAAAGAATCTACAGTTGCAGGGATTGTAGATTTATTTGAGAAGAAAGGTGCTATGGACTACACTATTGTAGTGTCAGAATCAGCATCAAGACTTGCGCCATTACAATATTTAGCGCCATATGCAGGAGTTGCAATGGGTGAAGAATTTATGCATCAAGGTAAAGATGTGCTTATAGTGTATGATGATTTATCAAAACATGCTGTAGCTTATAGATCTATGTCTTTACTTTTAAGAAGGCCTCCAGGACGTGAAGCATATCCAGGTGATGTATTTTATCTACATTCAAGACTTCTTGAAAGAGCTGCAAAACTTAGTGATGAATTAGGTGGCGGATCAATTACCGCATTACCTATAATTGAAACACAAGCCGGAGATATTTCAGCATATATTCCTACAAATGTAATTTCGATTACAGATGGACAAATATTTTTAGAATCTGAACTATTTTTCTCAGGTCAAAGACCTGCTGTAAACTCAGGACTTTCTGTTTCAAGAGTTGGGGGTTCAGCTCAAATCAAAGCTATGAAAAAAGTTTCAGGTGGTATTAAGCTTGAATTAGCGCAATATAGAGAGTTAGCAGCATTTTCACAATTTGGTTCTGAACTTGATAAACAAACTCAAGCAAAACTTGATCATGGTAAGAGAGTAATGGAAATTATGAAACAACCACAAAACTCACCAGTAGATGTTAGAGATCAGGTTATAATTTTATATGCAACTACAAACGGAATGCTTGAAGATGTTGAGCTTGATAAGATTAAAGAGTTTGAATCTGGATTGATTGAATATATTCAAAATAATTATAGCGAATTAAGAGATAAAATTGTAAATGAAGATTACACGGAAGAATTACAAGATGAAATAAAGAAAGCTATTGAAGAATTTAAGAAGACTTTTGCATAGAAAGAGGTAATAATGGCAAATACAAAAGATATTAAGAGACGTATTCAAGGTATCGACAGCATTATGCAAATTACCAATGCGATGCAATTAGTTTCTGCCGCTAAACTTAGAAAACTTCGTCAAAGGTTAGAAAAAACTAGACCTTATTTTGACACCGTATATGAAAATATCAATGAAGTTCTTGCAACAACTAATGAAGTGACTCCTCTTATGGAAGTTAGAGAAGTTAAAAATAGAGCGATAATTATTGTAGCTTCAGATAAGGGGCTTGCAGGAGGATACAATAACAATGCTGTAAATAAGGCTATTGAAGTCGTGAATTTGAATAAAGAAGCTAATAATATAATTTACACTACAGGTATCCGTTCAATTGATTTGATAAAAAGAAGAGGATTTGATGTAAATACAGATTTTACGCATATTTCAAATGATCCTTTAGTAGAAGATGCAGTAGCGATGGGGTCATATTTTTCGAGAAAATTCTTGGAAGGTAAATTTGATGAAGTATATATAATATATACAAAGTTTAATTCTATGATTTCATTTAAACCTGAAACTATAAAATTACTACCAGCTTCAGGGTTTACAAATGATAAAAAAGAAAATGTAAAGCATATTGATTATGATTATGAGCCATCTGTGCACACTGTATTGACTCAAATGATTAAGCAATATGTGAATGTAACTGTGTTTAGTTCTTTATTAGAATCTTCAGTTTCTGAACAAGCATCACGTAGTCAAGCTATGGAAAATGCTACTTCAAATGGTGAAGAGTTAGTAGATGAACTAAGACTTGAATATAATAGAGCAAGACAAGCGGCAATCACTCAAGAAATTTCAGAGATAGTCGGCGGTGCCGAAGTCCTTAGTTAGTATATTTAACGAGTGATTTTTAAAGAAAGGAAATGAAAATGGCGGATAAAAATATTGGGAAAGTGGTTCAGGTAATTGGACCAGTACTTGATATTAAATTTTCAAAAGGTAATTTGCCTAATTTATTAAACGCTATTGTCATAGAAAAAGAAGATTTTAAAGTTATAGCTGAAGTATCTTCTCATATTGGAGATGATATTGTAAGATGTATATCTATGACGGCTACAGAAGGTCTCATGAGAGGGGATGAAGCTGTAGACACAGGATCACCAATTAAAGTGCCTGTTGGCGAACAAACGTTAGGTAGACTTTTTAATGTTTTAGGAGAAACTATAGATTTAGATGAAAAAATAGAAGCTAAAGAGATGTCTCCTATACATAGAAAAGCTCCTGTACTTGAAGATTTAATACCAGCAACCGAAATTTTTGAAACTGGAATCAAGGTTATAGACTTAATGGCACCTTATTCAAAAGGTGGTAAAATTGGTTTATTTGGTGGTGCAGGTGTAGGAAAGACGGTGCTAATACAAGAGTTAATAAATAATATTGCTACGGAACATGGTGGACTATCTGTGTTTGCAGGTGTTGGAGAGCGTACAAGAGAAGGTAATGACTTGTATTATGAAATGAAAGAGTCTGGTGTTATAGATAAAACAGCACTAGTTTTCGGACAAATGAATGAGCCTCCTGGAGCACGTATGCGTGTAGGTTTAACAGGACTTACAATGGCTGAATATTTCAGAGATGTTCAAAAACAAGACGTTCTTTTATTTATAGATAATATATTTAGGTTTACACAAGCGGGCTCAGAAGTTTCTGCGCTTTTAGGACGTATGCCTTCAGCTGTAGGATATCAACCTACATTGGCTACAGAAATGGGAGCTTTACAAGAAAGAATAACATCTACTAAGAATGGTTCTATAACTTCAGTTCAAGCGGTATATGTACCAGCAGATGACTTGACAGACCCAGCTCCAGCAACTACATTCTCGCATTTAGATGCAACTACTGTATTATCAAGATCTATTTCAGAGCTTGGAATTTATCCAGCTGTAGATCCTCTAGAATCTTCTTCAAGAATTTTATCAGAGGATATAGTAGGAAAAAGACATTATGAAGTAGCTAGAAGGGTTCAAGAAACTCTTCAAAAATATAAAGATCTTCAAGATATTATATCTATTTTAGGTATGGATGAATTATCTGAAGAAGATAAAATAATTGTTGCTAGAGCAAGAAAAATTCAAAGATTCTTATCTCAACCATTTACAGTAGCTGAACAATTTACAGGATTTGAAGGTAAATATGTTCAACTTGATGATACGATAAGAGGGTTTGAAGAAATCCTTGATGGTAAACATGATGATTTACCAGAATCAGCATTCCTATTTGTAGGAACTATTGAGGAAGCGGTAGAAAAAGCTGAAAAAATGAACTAGGAGGAGTAATGGATAAATTAATGTTAAAAATAGTAACTCCAGACCGTTTATTTTTTGATGGCGAAATAGATATGTTAATAGCAAGATCTAGTAATGGTGATTTTGCAATTATGAAAAATCATATTCCTGTGATTGCAGCACTTGATATAAGATATTTACGCATCAAACAAAATGCTCAATTTAAATATGCAGCAATAGCAGGTGGTTATTTAACATTTAAAGATAATCAAATTACTATAATCTCCGATGCAGTTGAATGGAGAGAAGAAATCGACAAGAATCGTGCTTTAGAAGCTCAAAAAAGAGCGGAAGCGAGAATTAAAAAGGCTAAAAATGAATTTGAGATGGATAGAGCAGAGTTGGATTTAAAACGCGCTATTAACAGATTAAATATTATAGATTAGGTAAAATATTCCCACAGTCCTTTAAGGATTGTGGGAAATTATATTTTAAAGATAAATGTATTATAAAATCAAAAAGAATCTTGTCGTATTAAAAAAGGTATTTTATATTATTGTGCATTCTATCTAATATAGTCACCAAACAACATTTTTTGAAATAAATACATATTTCAAAAAATGTGTTGACAAATTATCTAAAATCTAATAAAATTACGTTGAAATGAAATATTAAAATATTTCAAAAAAAAAAGGAAGGAGGAATATATCTTGAAGTTAAGAAAATTAGTTGAATTTGTACCAGGTCTTAATCCTAGTAGGATAAATTCAAAAGATTTAGAAAAATATAGTTTTTATGATAAAGAATCTTTTGAGA
>JAEZZN010000103.1 GCA_023418535.1 Bacillota bacterium
AAATCTCAAGGAGGGAACGAGTACACTCTATCTAATAACAATATTATACAGTAAAACTGAATAATACTTAGTCGATAAAGGATTATAGGTTACCTTTAACAACCTAAATACATTATATAAGGAGGAAAATAAATTGGACGATATAATAAAAATAGTAGAATTAATTACAGCTATACTGGAATTCGCAATATCAGTGGCAACTATAATAATTCTACTAAGGAAAGGGGATAAATAAAATCCCCTTGACTATTAATTTAATTATATCTCAATTTATAATATTATGCAATATTTAAGTTTAGCAATTAGTTTTTTAAGTTTAATAAATTCAATGTTAATACTGTTTATAGTAATTAAAATTAAAAACGATAGGAGTAAATAATGACAGAAAATAAAACGTCAGAAGCACAATTAAGAGCTTCAAAAAAATACAACAAAAAGAACAGAGAATATCTAAGAATAAGAGATTATAGAAGTAAGGGATTAAACTTCATTAGAAACTATGCAACACTAGAAGATCTAGAAGAGTTTAGAAAAATAATAGACGAAAAAGAGAAACAATTAAAAGATGTCCGATAATGTCCGACTGACCTATGATATTATAGTAGTGTGGAAGATTAAAGACTGAAAGAAAATTACAACATAAAGAAGAATAAATGTATAGACTAGAATTTATCAGTCTTTTATTACTTCTATATCATATACTTTATAAGAGATTGCACCTCCTGCAGTCTCTTTTTTAGTACATAGAAAGGAGCTGATGGTATGACTAAATTGACAATTAAACAAAAAAAGTTTGCTGATGAATATATCATCAGTGGAAATGCGACAGAAGCAGCTAAAAAGGCTGGATATGCCAAAAGAAGTGCACAGCAAATTGGATCTGAAAACCTGTTAAAACCTGTTATAAAAAAATACATAGAAGATAGATTAAAAGAGATAGAAGCTTCTAAATTCTTAACGATGGAAGAAGCACTTCAAATTACTGCAAGTATTGCACGTGGAGAACCTAGAATAGTAAAAAAGACAATAGGATATGAAGGTGGAAATCCAGAAATATTAAATGTTTTAGAATCACCAAATTATACAGATAGTCTAAAAGCTTTAGAACATTATTACAAAATAAATGGTAAATTTACTGAAAAGCAAGAGATTGATATTAAGCCTATAATCATATCAGGTGGTGATAAACTTGAAGACTAATAAAATTTATCTTCCTGAAATTGTAGGAAAGGGATATGCTACATTTTGGAATTATGACGGAAGATACAGAATTGTAAAAGGTTCAAGAGCAAGTAAGAAATCTACAACAACAGCTCTTAATTTAATTTATAGAATAATGGCATATCCTAACTCAAATGCTTTAGTTATAAGAAAAACATATAGAACATTACAAGATAGTTGCTATGCTCAATTAAAATGGGCTTGCAATAAATTAGGTGTAGAAAATTATTTTGATTTTAGATTATCTCCATTAGAAATAATATATAGACCTACAGGACAGAAGATTTTATTTAGAGGATTAGATGACCCATTGAAAGTAACATCTGTAACGGTGGATGTTGGTGTTCTTTGTTTTTTATGGATAGAAGAAGCTTATGAAATAATGAAAGAAGAAGATTTCAATATGCTTGACGAGTCTATAAGAGGGGAAGTTCCAAATGGTTTATTTAAGCAAATAACCTTGACTCTAAATCCGTGGAATGAAAAACACTGGATAAAAAAAAGGTTCTTCGATTATAAAGACGATGACATATTAGCTATAACAACAAATTACATGTGTAATGAATGGCTTGATAGCTCAGATATAAAAGTCTTTGAAATGATGAAAAAAAACAATCCTAAAAGATACAAAGTCGCTGGACTTGGTGAATGGGGTATTGTAGACGGGTTAGTTTATGAAAATTGGAGAGAACAAAAATTTGATATAGAAGATACAGGAAAAAGTGTCACAGTAGCAGGTTTAGATTTTGGTTATACCAATGATCCATCTGCTTTTTTTATTGGATTTTTAGATAAAGAAAATAAAAAGCTGTATGTTTGGGATGAAATATATAAAAAAGGACTTTCAAATAAGGCTATTTATGAAGAAATTAAAAAATCAGGATATGAGAAAGAAAGAATTACTGCAGATAGTGCAGAGCTTAAATCTATAGATGAATTATATGGTTATGGATTAAGAATAAAAGCAGCTAAGAAAGGTCCAGATAGTATATTAAATGGTATCCAATGGATTCAAGATTTAGAGATTATAATTCATCCTAGATGTACTAATTTTTTAACTGAAATTAGTAACTATCAATGGAAAAAGGATAGATTTGACAAGGCGTTAAATAAACCTGTAGATGACTTTAATCACTTGCTCGATGCTATGAGATATGCACTAGAAGATAAAATCATTACAAACGAAATTAAAGTAGGAAATAGAGGAGTGTTATTGGGATTATGACAATAAAAAGAAGTGAAACGATATTATTTAATGAAGATGGGAGCCTAAATGAGAAGGCTCTTATTTCATGTTTAAAAGAACATACTGAATCGATAGATAGATATAAGTTACTACTAAACTATTACAATGGTGAACAAGCAATTTTAAATCGTAGCAAGAAGCAAAAGGATCTATCAAATAATAGGCTTGTAATAAATCATGCTGAATATATTACTGATTTCTCAACAGCGTATTTTATAGGGAATCCAATCAAATATACATTTCCAAATGCTGATGAAAGAGAAGACGATGACGAGTTATTAAAAGCTTTTAGAGTTGCAAATATAGATCAAGTAGATACAGAATTATCAAGGGACTTATCAATATATGGAATAGGAATAGAATACGTCTATCAAGATAGAAATGGGAACACTAGAAGCACTAATCTAAGTCCAACAGAGGCATTTGTTGTAGTAGATGATACTGTTGAAGAAAATACACTGATAGGTGTTCATAGAATTATAAAAAGAGATGAAGACAATAAAGAAATAGATGAAGAAGTAAGAGTTATAACAGAAGCTACTGAATATGTATATACTTACAAAAACAATAAATTATCTCTTCTAGAAGATGAAACAAAAGAAAATATATTCAATATGGTACCGATGATTGAATACTGGAATAAATCTAATCAAAAGGGAGACTTCGAATCTGTAATACCTTTAATGGATGCATATAACGTGCTTCAATCGGATAGAGTGAATGATAAAGAGCAATTTGTAGATTCTTTACTTGTTCTTTATGGAACACTTGCTGGAGATACTACAGATGAAAAGATAGAAACAGCAAGAAGATTAAAAGAAATGGGGTTATTAGAGTTATCAAACGATAATAGAGCAGAATACTTATCTAAGACGTTCCACGAAACAGATGTAGAGTTATTAAGACAATCTATAGTAAGTGATATCCACAAGGTTTCTAAAGTACCTAATTTAACTGATGAGAACTTTGCAGGTAATTCATCTGGTGTAGCTATGAGATATAAGCTATTAGGATTAGAACAATTAGCTCAAACAAAAGAGGGATATTACAGAATAGGACTTAAAGAGCGTATCAAACTATATTCTGAAGTGTTAAATATAAAAAACATACAAATAGCAGTAGATGATATAACAATAGATTTCACTAGATCACTACCAGCAAATGAAACAGAAATAGGAAATCTTGTATTAAGTCTAAAAGATATAGTTTCTCAAGAAACTCTACTTGGACAACTACCATTTGTTGACGATGTAAAATCAGAAATTGAAAGAGTAAACAATCAAAAGATGGAATCTATTAAATTTGCTCAAAATACATTTGGTGGATACAGCATTCCTGATGATGGTATAGAAGATGAACAGTAGTAAGTACTTTGAAAAACGTTCTGAAATGAGAATGAAAAAAGCTCATGACAAAGCAACGGTGTCTATGGCACGAGTCAACAAAGCATATGATAATAGCTTATATAGATTAAAAAAAGAAATTAAATCACTTACAAAAGATTTTGATGGTATGAAACCAGAAGAAATAAGAGAATTTCTAAATGGACATATCAGTTATGACAGATATAATGAGTGGCTACAAATATACAATACTACAAAAGATAAAGCAATAAAAAAGAAAATGGAAAAGTTTATAAAAGCTAATGCTACAGGCTTTAGGATTAGAAGAAAAGAAGCAATTCTAAGAGATATCGAGATGGAACGACTTGCTATGACAGGAAGTCAGCTGGATAACTTTGGTAGTCATTTAAGAAATGTTTATAAATCTACATTAAATGAAACAGGTTTTAAGGGAGTAAACAAAAACTTAATAGACGAAGCAATGAAACATAACTGGGCTGGATCTAATTACTCTAAAAGAGTGTGGCATAACAATAGAGTATTAGCAAAAAGAATCCAAACAAATCTATTCGAGTCTTTTATATCTGGTAAATCAAACAAACAAATAGTTGATGAATTAGAATATCTAACAGATTTAGGAAGACATGCAGCTAATAGGCTAGTAAGAACAGAAACATCATACATGGTAAACTCTGCAGACCTTGAAAGTTCAAAACAAAGAGGTATAAAGGCAAAGAAATTCGAAGCAACCTTGGATAGTAGAACATCTAAGGTTTGTAGAAGACATAATCAAAAGATAATACCAATAGATAACATAAAGATAGGAGAAAATGCTCCACCAATGCATCCTTATTGCAGAAGTTTCTTAGCAGATGTACTTCAAGGCTGGGATTATGAAACTGATGAAGAATTAGATAGGTTATTGATTGAGTCAGATGCTAAAAGCGTTGCGCAAACAGAAATGAGAAAAGTACAGAATTATGAACCTTATATAACTCAAGATTTGAAGATGATTGCAAAAAAACATGAGTCTAAACTTGCGGGATTAGAATATAGAATGAAGTCGGAAGATAGTCTAGTAAGAAAGATTATTTCTGATGCTCAAGAAAAAGAAGTAACTATTGAAGTTGCAGCTAAAGAAATAAATGATAAATTAAGATATACTTTTGTGAATGATTATGATATATTTACAGATTCCTATTTCTCATTAATTGATGAATTAGAAAAAAGAGGGTATAATATAATTAGAGTTAAAAATACATTTGCAGACGGAAACACTTATAAAGGTATAAATACTTTGGTAAAAAGAAATAATGATGTTATATTTGAATTGCAATATCATACACCAAAGTCTTATGAAGTAAAAGAAGGAATTCTTCATAAACTCTATGAAAAACAAAGGACTTTAGATAAGGAAAAAGATTTTGAATTATGGGATCAACTCGAAAAAGAAATGATTAAAGCTAGTAGCGAAATAATTAGCCCTAAAGGAGTGGAAAGGATAAAATAATGGCAGATTTTAGAAAAGAAAACAATTATTTTTATTGCCCTGACTATGATAGATATGTTCGATGTCATAATGGAGTGTTTTATAATATAAAAAATGGGAAAGAAGAATTTAATAGCTTTTATTCAAAAATATTATTTGGAGATATTTATTATGAAGATATAAGCAAGGAAGAATATTATGCTCAAATATATTAAGGCAGTTATTATAATGTTTAATGCTCATTTGGGACAGAAAGATAAAGCAGGAAAGCCATATTTTTTACATCCGTTAAGAGTTTCAAAAAAAATAATTGATAAAAGAGCAAAAATAGTAGCATTATTACATGATGTTTTAGAAGATAGTAATAAATATAGGTTAGATGATTTTACATTTTTAGATGAAGAACAAAGCGAAGCGTTAAGGTTATTAACACATTCAAAAAATGAAGATTATTTTTCATATATAGAAAAAATTAGAAAAAATCAGATGGCAATAAAAGTAAAGATAGCTGATTTAGAAGATAATAAGAATCTAAATAGACTTAATAATATTACAGAAAAAGATAAAGAAAGATATTTGAAATATACAAAAGCAAAAAATATGTTATTAAAAGCACACTAACAAATTAAAAGTTAGAGGTGCTTTTTTTATACATTGAAAGGGTAAACATGGATAATTTCAAAATAATTTATAAAATATTGAAACACTTAGAATCGTCTATGGATTTTGAATCTGTTGATATAAATCCTATATCACATACAAGACTAAATATAAGTAGAATAAGATGGGAAGAAATACTAATAATGTTATATAAATCAGGATATATAACAGGAATAGTAGCAGACCAAACATATAGTGATTACAGCCCAAGGATAGTAGAACCTATTACACCAAGAATTACACTCAATGGATTAGAATATTTACAAGAAAACTCAATGATGAAAAAGGCTTATAAAGCAATCAAGGGAATAAAAGATATCGCACCATTAATTTAGGTGCTTTTTTAATGCGATGAAAGGATTTCAAATGAACAAAAGAGATGATACTTATTTTTATATTTATTTCATAATTGGACTAATTTTAGGCACAATTATATTAAATATTTTGTAAACACATGAATAATAAATGCAGTTAATAATCCAAATACAAAACCTATAAATCTATCTTTAAATCTCTCAAGAGAAGTAAAGTAATCTTCTGAAACTATAGAACTTCCAAGTGGACAAATTGAAAAAGAACTATTTTCAATATTATTACCTCTAGAAGATTCTATGTAGTCATTAGACCATAGGTTAAATAATTCAACTTTTAACATATCTGGATTAAACTTTTTAGATAGAGATTTAAAATCTATATTAGGGTGTTTATTAATGTATTTTATAATTTTTCTATGATTGATTGTAATATTCATTATTAGATCCTCCATTTATATTATACATGAATAAACGCCTGAAATTAAAACATTATTAATATTGGTTATTTATATATTATAAATAAAGTCATACAAGGAATTTCGCTACCTTATGACTAGACCTAGATAAGTCTATAAACTGTCTTTTTTTATTACTCAAATAGCGAGGTTAAGCTATTAAATATATCATGAACTAACATGTAAAAAAGGAGATAAGAATGGAAACAAATACAAATGTAGTAGAAACTAATGAAGAAACAAAAACATCTGAAACTCAAAATCAAGATGTAAACCATGATGATGTTGATAAAAAAGACATCGAACAGAAAGAAGAAAAACTATTTACTCAAGAAGATGTAAATAAAATAGTGCAAGATAGACTTGCAAAAGAAAAGGTAAAAAACGAAAAGGCACAGGAAGAAGCTAAGAAATTAGCTAAGATGAATGCTGATGAAAAAGCAAAGTATGAGCTTGAGAAAAAAGAAGCTGATTTTGCAAGAAGAGAAGCAGAACTGAACAAAAGAGAATTGACAGCTACTGCAAAAGATATACTTGCAGAAAAAGGGCTTCCAAATAATCTACATACTATCTTAAATTATGAATCAGCAGACACTGTGAATGAAAGTATAAAGGTTGTTGAAAAAGCAATCCAAAAAGCTGTTGAAAAAGCAGTAGAAGAAAGACTAAAAGGAAACGCTCCTAAGAAATCAATAGGAACAAGTGAAGGAATTAATTACTTTGAAAGAGGAGCAAAAGTTAATTAAAGGAGATTAAAATTATGGCAAACAATATACAAGCAGCAAAAAAATATATACCAGTATTAGATAAAATTTATAAAACAGGATCTTTATCATCTGTACTTGATGGTAATCCAGAATTAGCAAGAGAAGGGGCTAATGCAGGAGAGTTACTAGTAGCAAAGATGGTAGTTGATGGATTAGGTGATTATGATAGAACAAATGGTTATCCAAAAGGCGATGTAACATTAACATGGGAAACTATAAAAGCTGATTATGATAGAGGTAGAATGTTTACTGTTGATAATGTAGACAATCAAGACTCTGCAGATTTGGCATTTGGTCAATTATCAGATGAATTTATTAGAACTCAAGTAGTTCCAGAAATCGATGCAATGAGATTTGCAAAATATGCAACTACAGCAATTACAGCAACAAACAATAAAGAAGAAACATTGACTGATGGTCAAGCTGTAATCAAAGCATTAAGAGAAGCTGCAAATAAAATGGATGAAGCAGAAGTTCCAGAAAACAGAGTTTTATTCATTACACCAACACTAAGAGGAATGCTTGACGATTTAGACACTAATAAATCTAGAGAAGTATTATCAAGATTTACAAATGTAGTATCTGTACCACAAGCTAGATTCTTTACAGAAATTGAATTGAAGGAAAAAGGATTTAGTAAAAAATCAGATGCTAAAGATATTAACTTCTTAATTGTTGCACAAGACGCAACTATTCAATATCCAAAACATCAAGCACCTAAAGTAGTTACACCAGAATTAAATCAAGACGCTGATGCTTGGAAATTTGGTTATAGAATCGTAAACGTAACTCAAGTGTATGAAAACAAAACAGCAGGAGTATACGTATCAACAAAAGCTGCTTTATAGGAGGTAGTATATGAAATTTAGAGTATTACAACCTATAGAAGATTTAGAGATTTCTGAAATTCTAAAAAAAGATGAAATAATTGAAAGAACAGGAAAAAGAGCAGAAGATTTCAAAGCTAAGCCTGATTTCTTTGAATTGATAGAAGATGATAAAACTCAAGCTAAAAGTACTAAAACTACTAAAAAAGCAGGCTCTAAGAAGTAGGAGGCTATATGGAAGCCTATAGAAAAATAATTAGAACTGATGATGATGCGCTGGCTGAATTATATATTCAGCTGGCTACTCAAGCTATACTTGATTATACCAATAGAATTGAACCTTTGGATACTATGAAACCATTAATTGCTGAACTTGCTAATTTTTATGTTTTTGAAGAAAAAAGAAAAGGGATTAGTTCAAGAAGTGAAGGTGCAATCTCTGAATCTTATGAAGATTTATCAGCAAGTGGAGGGATTCCTAGTTTTCTTAAAAATAGACTAGATAGATATGTAGTTCTTCATATTGCAAAGCATAAAGGAGAATAATATGGAAGTAAGATTTGATAAAAAATATAAGTATTCTCCAAATGTTTTAATCGAAGATGAAGAAGCAAATAAAAGAGTCGTATATAAAAAAATGCTCGATATAAATGCATATATCTATCCTGCTACAGGACAAGTACAAGCTGAGCAATGGGGTAAAGAATTACCATATATCTTTAATTTATTGACTAATGAAGATAAGTTAAAAGAAGGTTATGGAATCGCTTATAACTCTGATTCGATTAATTATAAGGTAGTTAGTATCAAACCATATACTAATCATTTTCTATGCGAGATTAAAAAGATATGAGTATAAAAGGATTAGCTAATCTAGAACGAAAACTTAAAGCTCTTAGAGATATTAACATAAAACCTATAATTGAAGATGCTAGTGCAAGAGTTAGAGATGAAGCAAGTAAAAATGTAGTAGTAGATACAGGAGAACTTCAAAATTCTATAAGATACAGGATAGAAGATAAGAGGAATGGAAATTATAGAGGTGTAATTTATACTAATAAGGAACATGGTATATATGTTGAATTTGGTACTGGACCAGTTGGAGAAGCAAGCCATATTGGAATAAGTCCAGAAGTTAATCCAACATACAGTCCTAAGGGGTGGACTTATTATGATAAAGATAAAAATCAGTTTTTCCATACAAAAGGGCAACCTGCTAGACCATTCTTATATCCAGCACTTCATGACAATAAAGATAAAATTAAAAAGTTTATCAAGTATAGAATGAAAAATGAGCTAAAGGAGGCTTCTAAATGATTAATTATAAGCCTGAAATAGTAAAGATATTAAAAAGAATAACAAATAACGTATCGGAAACTTATCCAGATGAATGGACTGAGCTTCCGATTATTATTTATGAGGAAGAAAACAATACACCACATACCACAACGTCTGTAGGCGAATCTATGACGCTTTTAAGGTATAGAATAGATATTTACTCAAATGAGTCAACAAGCGTCTTAAAATCTAAATTAAACGATGAAATGACAAGTGTAGGATTTACTAGAGTATTTAGTGTCGATACTAATGACATAAGTAATAGACGTCATACTATTATGAGGTATGAAGGTGTAATTGATTTAGATAATAATAAAATTTATAAAAATTAAAGGAGATTAAAATATGTTAGCAAATGGGATTACATTAGGACATGCTAAATCAGCAGAAGGTCCATATACTTTAATTGATTGTTTGAAAAAAGTACCAGATTTAGGAACAGATCCAGAGATGGTAGAAAATACTCAATTAAATGCGAAAAATAAACAATATGAAATTGGTGTTGGTGATGCTGGAGAATTTGAATATACATTTAAGTATAAAGACAATACTAAAGAATCTGAAATTAGAACACTTTTAGAAATGTCAGACGCTAAAAAAGTAGTGTATTGGGAACATAAACTTCCAGATGGAACAGCGTTCCAATTTGGTGGAACACCATCAGCAAGACTTGTAGGTGGAGAACTTAATACACCAGTAGAGTTAGTACTTAAAATAGCAATATCCACAGATTTGACAAGAAAAGACCCAGCAGGAATGTAATTATATAATAAGGAGATAAGATGACAGAACAAATTAGAGCACCTTTTGCAATTTGGAAAATAGGGGAAAAAGAATATAAATTAAAATTAAAGACAAGCGAAATAGAAAGACTTGAAAGACAATATGGCATAGGTAATATTATGAATCCTATGTTAAGTGCAGGAGAGACTCAATTACCATCACTAGTATATATGCTAGATATAATCCATGGAGCATTTCAAAAATATAATCATGGATATTCAAGAGTTGATGTATCAGATTTATACGATGATTATCTAGATGCAGGTGGAAATCAAACAGAACTTATTAAAGTGATTATGGATATATTTAGGGCATCTGGTTTTTTCCCAAGTCAGAGCGAGAAGAAGAGAGAAATTCAAACACCTCAATCGGAGTAAGTAGTCGCTCTAATTTAGAATCAATCTACTTACTTCATGATGAATGCGTAAAATCTGGGATGACATCTGAAAGGTTTTGGGATATGTCTTTAGATGAAATAGATTTATACTTTGAACAAATCAAAATAAATAGAAAAAAAGAATTGAATGATTTACAAACTTTGGCGACACTAATTACTAATGGTGTCGCTATTTGTTTAAATGGGTCAGATAAGGTAGAAAAAGTATCAGTATATGATATGTACGAAGATATATTCAAAGAAGATTTAATGAAAGCTAAAGAAAAACAAAAACAGATAGATTTAGAACTCCATAAAGCAAAAATGAATGCTTTTATGGTTAGATTTAACGCAAGAAGAAAGGAGGTGTAAATGGAAACTTTAGAAGAACTAAGAGTCTTAATTCATGCTGAATTAGATCCATATAAAAAAGAGATGAATCAGATAGTAAATGAAACTAGAAAAACATCAAATGCAATTCAAAAGGAAACTGGAAATATTAAAAATGCATTTCAGTCTATGGGGTCTTATATCAAACGAGCAGTAATTGGTCTTGGATTGGTAAAATTTGGAAAACAAGCATTAGAACTTGCTTCAGATGTTGAAGAAACAGAAGCAGTTGTTGAACTTGCTTTTGGAAATATGCGAAAATATGTCGATGATTTTGCTAAAAATTCAATTAGGACTCATGGTATGAGTGCATTATCTGCAAAGCAAACAGCAGGAGATTATATGCTCATGTCAAAAGGTATGGGTATGGTTGATGAAAATGCAGCGAAGATGTCAGTAAACGTAGCGAAACTATCTGCAGATATGGCTTCACTTAAAAATACATCTCAAGAAATGGCAAAAACTGCATTAAATAGTATCTGGACTGGAGAGACTGAATCACTTAAAAAATACGGTGTAGTAATGACACAAGCTAACTTACAAGAGTATGCATATAGTCAAGGTATTAAAACTAAGATAGCTAATATGACTCAACAAGAGCAAGTAATGCTTAGATACTCATATGTAATGAACTCGATGTCTATCGCAAATGGAAACTTTATTCGAGAAAGTCAAGGTTGGGCTGCTCAAACTAAGATATTAGGAGAGCAATGGAAAGAGTTACTAACTATAATAGGTCAAGGTCTCACAGTTGTTTTACTTCCAGTTTTAAGATTTATAAACAAAATAATGAGTGGATTAATTGCTCTAGGTAAAGTAGTCGGTCAAGTATTTTCAAGTATATTTGGAATGAAAGGTAGTGCCGAAAAAACATCTAAGGTAATAGATCCAGTAAACACTTCTGTAAATACCTTAAATGATACTTTAGGAGATATAGATAAAAAAGGAACTAAAGGATTAAACAATTTAGGTAAATCTGCAGAACAAGCAGGTAAAAAAGCAAAGGGAGCTTTGGCAGGATTTGATGATTTAAATGTTTTAACCAATCCAGAAAAAAACACCAATTTTAAAAATCCAAGTGTTGGAGCTGGTGGAATAGGAACTGGTGGAGTCGGAGGTATTGGAGCATTAGGAAGTATTCCAGACTTAAGCGAAGGAATGAAAGCACCAAACATAGATACTTCATGGGTTGATAAGTATGTAGAAAAGATTAGAGCTGGATTAGAAAAAGCAAAACGTTTCTTTGATGAACATAAGGCTGGTATTATAAGTGCTATTGCAGGAATAGTAACTTTTATAGCTTCGATAGCTTTATCAAAATTCCCTACACTAACATGGGCTTTAACTCATCCAATAAAATCAGCTAAGGGTATATGGTTTATGGCTATTGAAACAATAAAGGGTGCATTTGCTGGATTGTCAGCAACCACTATTTTTATAGCTGGAGGAATAGCTTTAGTTGTTGGAGCGGTAGTCTATTTATGGCAAACATCCGAAAGTTTTAGAAATTCAGTGATTGATACTTGGGAAAAAATAAAAGATTTATTCACAACTGTATTTGAAGGTATCAAGACTGAATTGACTTCATTCTGGGAAGAATACGGACAACCTATAATGCAAGGATTATCTGATGCGTGGGAAAACTTTGTGCAAATAATAGATCAATTATGGCAAGGAATATTAAAACCTATTGTTGATGCAGCAATAGAAATGTTAGAAATATTATGGACTAATAAATTACAACCTCTGTTTAAAAAAACACTAACTAAATTAGGGGAAACTATGAAAGTGGTTCTAAAACTGTGGAATGAAATATTAGCACCACTAGCTCTATGGTTAATAGATAGATTAAGTCCAGTAGTAACATATGTAACTGATTCTTTTGTAAAAGCGTGGGCATTTGTATGGACTGCAATACAGCCTTATTTTGAAGGCATAAACAAATTAATAAAAGGTATAAGCAATTTCTTACAAGGATTAATTGATTTTGTTAAAAATGTCTTTATAGGAGACTGGGATAAAGCTTGGGAAAGCCTAGAAAAAGCGTTTACAGCTTTATGGGATGGCATAAAGGGATATATAAAAGGAGTTTGGGATTCTATCCTAAATATATTTATAGGAGTAGGAACATGGTTCTATAATAATGTGTTAAGTCCTATAACTTCAGTATTTACTAATGCGTTTAATTCTATAGGTAATTTTATATCAAATAAATGGAATTGGATCTTAGGATTGTTTACAAAAGGTGGTAAATTCTTTAGTGGAATTGCTGAATCTATAGGTGGAGTATTTGTAAACATTGTAAATGCTTTAATCTCAGGAATTAACTGGGTAATAGCCCAACCATTTAGTTTCTTAAATGGAATTTTAAATAGCATTTCTGAATTTAGTATATTAGGGGGTCGTCCATTTGGTTGGATAGGATATAATCCACTTCCAGTTCCACAAATTCCATATTTAGACGTAGGAACAAACTATGTCGCTCGTGATGGTCTTGCTATGATTCACGAAGGGGAAGCAGTAGTTCCAAAGAAATACAATCCAGCGATTAATGGAAATAATGAACAAAATGAATTATTAAAAGAACAAAATTCATTACTTAGATTATTGCTTGAAAAAGATAACTCAGTTTATCTTGATGGAGACAAATTACATCAAAGTAATGAGAAAAGAAAAAGACAAGAATTTGAGCGTTATGGATACGCTTATTAGAAAGGAGTAATACTATGAAAATATTAGTAATTAATGGAGTAGATATTACTCCTTATATTGCTTTAAAAGGTTATAATTTCAGCATTGAAGATTTAGACGCAAGTGCTGAAAGGTCTATGTCTGGAACTTTGACTAGAGATAGGGTAGCTAGAGTTCCAATAATTGAAGTTACTACAGTACCTATGCTTAAACAGGCTGATGTTGCTAAAATAAGAAATGCATGTATACCAGCCAGAATAAGCTGTGAATTTTATAATCCAGAAACAGGAACATTAAACGAGTATTATTTTTATGCAAAAATTAAAGGTGGAAACATCTATTCTACAAATAAGGGATATCCAGAATTTGAAGCTATGACTATAAGTCTTAAAGGGTTTGGGGGTATTTAATGATATTTGATAACGAACTAAAAATGGGATTTACAAGTATCGAAAGAGAATTAGATTCTTATATTTTAATTAATGGATATAAATATAGTTCTAAAGACTTTGTAAAAGACTTAAAAGTAAATATAAAAGCTGATAAAGATGGTATATGGATAGGTCGAGCAATTCCTAAAATGTTAAAGGCAGAAATAATTAATCTTGGAGATGTTATAAATGCAGGAGATGAGATTAAACCTTATTTTGGCGTAAAAATAGGAAACTCTTACAAATATATCAATGTGGGTACATTTTATGCTCAAACTCCAGAATTAACAGAAGATAGAAAAATAATAAAAGTAGTAGCATATGATAAGTTCAAAAAAGCTCAAACACTTAAATATGGGAATATTTCATATCCTACAACAATAAATAATATTGTTGATTTAATAGCTTCAAAGTTAGAAGTACAAGTCGATAAAACAAACTTAATGTTTTTAGATTATACAATTAAAAAAGAAATCTTTTTCGGAAAAGATAAGACTGTAATTGAATTGATAAATGCAATAGCACAGATGAATATATGTTTTGCGTATTTAGATTATGACAATATATTGAAATTTAAAAGACCAGAAAGAGTAGTAACATCACTTAGTGCAAATAATGTTTTTAAAATAAGAATTAAAGATTATCAAGAATTATATGATGCAGTAGTAATAAGTAGACAACCTCAAAATGATGATGTAGTACTAAAAACGAGTCAATATCAAGAAAATTCAGTAGAAGTAAAACTCTCTAATAATCCGATTTTGGATTTGGATAGAGAGTTTTTTATTAATACTTTACTTGGTACAGCGAGAGAAATACCACCTCATTATGGACTTGAAAGCTTAGAAATGCAATCTAATCCACTTTTAGAAATTGGAGATTTGGTTTTCTGGGGGAATAAAGCTGTTTTAATTTCAGAACACGAAATCACTATGTCAAGATCTATTCTAAAATCACAAATTGCAGAAAAGACTGAAACAGATTTTAAGAAAGCAAAAGGTATCGAGAACTTAGCTACTAATACAGAATTGTATGTTGATAAAGTTAAAAATGAGATAGTTGCAAGTATCGGAGATGAAGTAGGAAATAAACTAACTGAATTAAAACTTGATGAAAAAGGTATTACTCAAAGAGTTAAGACAGTTATTGAAGAAAATAAAGATGAACTTAAAGGAGATACTGGTCCACAAGGACCAAGAGGTCCTCAAGGTCAAAGAGGAATACAAGGGTTAAATGGTAAAGATGGTAAAGATGGAGAAAACGCTGAATTTAACTTGGTTAGCTTGATTAATCAAGAAAAAGGATACCATTTATATGGTGGTAATACTAGAACTAATTCATTTAAGCATAATACATCTTCATATATGCCTGTTAAATCAAATGAATTATATACTTTAAGCAAAGATACATCTAAATTATCATCAGACCAATATTTAAGATATGCGTTTTATGATTCTAATAAAAAATATATTAGGCAATCGCAAACTGATGTAAATTTATTTACTATTACTACTCCAAGTAATGCTAGTTTTATGAGAATATCATATCCTGATGACTCAAAACCGATGCTAGAGATTGGAGAAAAGAAAGAAAGAGATTATTATCCAAATCCGAAAGATATGGTAGCTATATCGGAGTTTGAAGCTTATCAAACTATTACAAATGAAGGTATTGCTCAAAAGGTAAGTCTATCAATTTATAATTCTAATAATAATAAAATTGATACTAGATTTGCTGAAACAAAGTTATATATAGACGATAAAATAAGCACATATAAAGTTACTGCAGATAATATCAAGCTTGAAGGTTACACTACTATAAATGGTGGTTTTAAGGTTGATAATAAAGGTAATGTAAAAGCTACTAACGCTCATGTTTCAGGAACTATCAACGCTAAAAGTGGAACTATCGGTGGGTTTAACATCGACAATAACACTTTATATGCTGGTAGCGGATCTTCTTATGTAAGAATATCTGGAGCAAGTGGTTACACTACTATCTTAGCAGGTGGTTCTGATTGGAATAGTGCAAAATTTGCAGTATCTAGTACTGGAATATTAAAGGCAGAAGGGGCTAACATTTCAGGGACTATTACAGCTAAGTCAGGTTCGATTGGTGGTTGGGATATTTCTGATATTGGAATTTTAAGAAAAGGAAATGGATATTATATACATCTAAGTCCTACAAGTACTTATCCTCTATTCTTTGGACCAGATAGCAATAGCTCAAGATTTAGAGTAACTCATAGTGGTACTGTATTAGCTCGTGCTTTTACACTTGAAGGTGGAAAAGTTGGAGGAACGAATGTCTATTCTTCATATATGAGTGGTGGTAGATGGAATAGTGCTAATGGTTCAGGTTCATTTAGTGGAAGTGCTAATTTTAGTAGTGGTTCATATACAGGAAGTGGTTATTTATCAAGTGGAAGACTTGGGGGAAGTAATTTCAGTAGTGCAGACTCAACAGCTATTTTTGCAGGAACAGTAAGAGCAGGTGGTTTAATAACAAAATACATTGATTTAGAAGGTGGATATATAGTAGGAGAATATAATCCTGGACTTAGGAGTTATACAAAAGCAAGGCTTAAAATTGGAAAATGGGTAATCGAAAATTCGGATATTAGACTTAAAGAAAATATAGAAAATTTAGATTATTCGTTTAATAAATATATCTATGATATGCCAATAATTAAATATACCTATAAATCAGATGAAAAACACAATCCACAAGTGGGAGTAAACGCAAATTATTTAATGAAGATACTGCCAAGTTATATGGCTAAATCATTTCTACACCAAGATGAAATTACAGGACTTTATGGTGCTAACTATGAACTTTTAACACCTTATTTAATTAAGGTGGTGCAAGAACAAAACGAAAGACTAAATAAGTTAGAGGAGAGATTTAATGGCTGAAATTTTATCAATAATTTTAAGAAAATTTGAAGATAAATGGGAAATAGGGGTAATCAGAGATGATGATTATACTGAAAAGAAAGAAACTGATACTGAAAAATATCAAGATGTAATTAATGAACTAGTTGAAATTGCTGAAACTATAAAAAGTGAAGAACAGAAATTAATTGAAAATCTTGAGAATGAAAAAAAAGAAATACTTAAAATCATAACTGAAAAGACTACAGATGAAGAGAAGATAGAGCTTATAAATTCTTATCCTTTATGGAATCCAAACGGAGTAGAATATTGGGCGGATATGGAAATACCTTATGTTGTTTACCCTGATTATGAAACAGGGAGTTTGTATAAGGTTATTTCTAAAGACAAAGTAAAGAGTCAACATGACTGGAACCCGCAAGTTGCAGTTAGTCTTTTTAAGAGAATATTACCACCAAATGTAATAGCTGAGTTTGGTAAAAATTTAGATGGTAGTAATAGAGACTTAGTAACAAATCCCTACATGATTAATGAAAAATGTATAGAAGATGGATATATATGGAGTTCACTAATTGATAATAATGTGTGGGCTCCATCTAATTATCCTACAGGTTGGGAAAAAGAAAGAGAGGTTTAATAAATGCAATTTGAAATGAATGACGTATTAGAAGAATATAACAAATTAACTCAAGAGAATTTATTGCTAAAATTACAAATTAGAAGTTTGTATAAGAAAATAGAAGAATTAGAAAAAAATGAAAATTCAGAAATAAAGACTAACTATTAAAAGTCAAGAGGTGAAACAAAGAAAATATAAGGAATGATATTGATAAAAACTGAATAAAAATAAGCATGAAAAAGCACCCTAAAGTTTAAGATTAAAAATAGGGTTAGTAAA
>JAEZZN010000108.1 GCA_023418535.1 Bacillota bacterium
TCTTCTTGGGATAATATTCTCTTAGTAAACCATTAGAATTTTCATTACTACCTCTTTGCCATGCTGAATACGCATCAGCAAAGTAAAAATTTATGCCTCTTTTTTCAACCTCTTCATAACAAGCGAAATCTTTTCTTCTATCAGATGTGAAAGTCTTTAAAGCTTCTAATGGTAAAGATTTAATTAGCTTATCAATTGCTCCTAACATTGAACTTCTACTTCGATCTACCATAGGTAAGGGTATGTAGAATCTAGTTTTTCTTTTTACAAATGTTGCAAGGCAACCTTTACTTTTACCTCTAGATGACACAATTGTATCTAATTCCCAATGACCAAAAGTATTCCTTTCTTTTGACTTCTTTCGGTCTTTTATCTATTGATTTACCAATGTTAAACCTACATCTTGTTTCTTTGGTTTTTCTTGATTTTCCTTTTCTTCTTAATTTTGAAATATTAAAATCTATAATTCCTGAGTAAATCCAATTATATATTGTCTTAAAGCAGATAATATCTTTAACTACAGTGTTTGCAATTTGCTCAGGAGTCCACTTCTTATTAAGTTTTTCAGATATGGTTTTGGTAAGTTTATCTTCAGATTTAGGTTTTCT
This sequence comes from Bacillota bacterium, assembly GCA_023418535.1. The sequence goes on from JAEZZN010000108.1 coordinate 609, forward strand.
ACCTTTAAAGATATTAAGTCAAATCCTAAGAATTTAAATATTTTAAAACTTTCAGCAGCGAATATTCCTGGAACTTTAGCAGAGAATCAAATAGCAGTAATAAATTCAGGTATCGCAACTGACGCAGGATTTACACCTTCAAAGGATGCATTAGTTTTAGAATCCATAGAAGATGAAAATCCATATATTAATTTCGTTGCAGTTAGATCAGAAGATAAAGATGCAGAATGGATTAAAATAATTGAAGAAGCATATAGAACTGATGAAGTAAAAAAAATAATAGAAGAAGATTCAAAAGGAAGCTCAATTCCAGTATGGTAAAATATAAAAAATATAATCCCCAAGAATTTTAAATTTTTGGGGTATATTTTATAATTAGAAAAATTTTAATATGATATAATATAATAGTTATGAGATTTTTATAGTCTATAGGAGAATATATGAAATTAAGCATACATGAAATCTATGAGAGATTTAATAAAAATTTAAAAGAGCAAATTAAGAGTAGCGATAAAAAATTTATATTATCTACTATAAGAGTTGGAGACAATGCGGGAGCAAAATCATTTGAAAGATCTATACTTAGAGAAGCAGGAAAATTAGGAGTTGAAGTAAAAAATTCTTTTTTTAAGAAGAATACTTCAAAAGAAGAACTTCTTGAATATTTAACTGAACAAAATAAAGACAGAGATATTAATGGAATACTTGTATTCACGCCTTTAGATATAGATTTCGATCAAAAAGAGATCTTAAATAATATAGATATTTCGAAAGATGTTGATGGATTAAATATTAAATCTTCTCAAAATTTATATATAGATAAAGAATATGTAAATGTTCCGACTACAGCAGTGGCAACTCTTTTTTATCTAAAAGAGACTCTAGATTTAAAAGGTAAAGATATATTGATTATAAATAGATCAAATATTATCGGAAAACCATTATTTAATATGCTTATAGATAATGACGCAACAGTTACTGTTGCTCACTCTAAAACAAAAAATATTGAAGATAAAATAAAAGATTATGATATAGTTATTTCAGCAATTGGAAGGCCAAATCATTTCAAAGAAATAGAATTTAAAAAGAATGCTATATTAATTGATTTGGGTATTTCTTCTGAAGGCGGAAAATACTATGGTGATTTTGATTATACTTATTTAGAAGACAAAGAAATTTCATATCTTCCATCTTTAGAAGGAATTGGTAAATTGAATGCAAACTTTATTATTAGAAATACATATTTGAATGGAGTTAAAAATGACAGATAAGAAAAAAGTAGTTTTAAGTTTAGTTCAACCATCAGGAGAACTTACAATAGCAAATTATTTGGGAGCAATTAAAAATTTCATTAAATTACAAGATGAATATGATTGTTATATAGGGGTAGCTGATTTACATTCAATTACAGTACCTCAAGTTCCTGCAGATTTAAGACGAAGAAGTAGAGAAGTTGTAGCTATTTATATGGCTCTAGGATTAGATCCAGAAAAAGTTAACTTATTTATTCAATCTCATAATACAGATCATTTGAAACTTTATTGGGTTTTAAATAGTATTTCATATATGGGTCAACTATCAAGAATGACTCAATTTAAGGATAAGATAGCAAGAGGAGAAGATAACAACAATGCTGCATTATTTACATATCCAGTACTAATGGCAGCCGATATTTTAGCATATAACGCAGATTTTGTACCTGTAGGTATAGATCAAAAACAACATATGGAACTTGCCAGAGATTTGGCTATAAGATTTAATAGTAAATATTCAGACACATTTACAGTTCCTGATGCAATAATAAATCAAAGCACTATGAAAATTATGTCACTTAGAAATCCAGAAAAGAAGATGAGTAAATCAGATGAAGACAAAAACGCTTCTATCTTCTTATTTGATGATGCAAATGTAATTAGAAAGAAAGTAATGTCTGCAGTTACTGATTCATTAAGTAATTTCGATTACAATGATGAACAAAAAGGTCTAAAAAATCTAATAGACTTATATTCTGCTTTTAGTGATTTATCAGTACAAGAAATTGTTGAAAAATACAAAGGACAAGGTTATGGTACATTTAAGGCTGATTTAGCAGAATTAATCATTGCTGATTTATCAAAATTCCAAGAAAAATATAATGAACTTATAAAAGATAAAGATAAAATAGATGAAATTTTATTAAAAGGTGCAGAAAATTCTAGAAGAAAAACATCACGTATGCTAGACAAAGTATATAGAAAAGTAGGATTTTTACAAATAAAGTAAGAGGATATATGCTAACATATAAACTTATAGATAAAAAAGATAATATATTACAATATAAATATTTTCCATATGGAAAAGATATAAAGGTAAGTGGTGGAGTGGTTGAGTTTGATATTGAAAATAAAACCTACACAATAAAATCCGTAGCACAACTTGATGTTTTAAAAGTAATAAAGGAAGAAGAATATTCCGAGATTTTAACTCATATTAATGAATTGCGACGTGAAAAAAACGCACCATTACTACCAAACAATGATGGAGATTTTGAGTATTATGAATTTGCAGATAAACTTATAAATGAAATTTATCTACAAATATATGAAAATAATATTAAAGAAAAAGGAATTGTTTTTTGAATATATAATTAATTATTGGGTAATAATAAGACGTAGTAAATTTTAAAAATATTAGGGGAGAGTATTATGAAATTTGAATTACCAAAATTAAACTATGAATATAACGCATTGGAACCATATATAGATGCTAAAACAATGGAAATACACTACAATAAGCATCATGGAACTTATGTAAATAACTTAAATAATGCATTAGAAGGACATGATGATTTAGCTGAATTAACTTTAGTTGAATTATTATCTGATTTAGATAGAATTCCTGAAGATATCAGAACAGCTGTAAGAAATAATGGTGGTGGTCATTTTAACCATACATTATTCTGGGAATTATTATCTCCAGAAAAAACAGAACTTACAGGAGAATTAAAAGAAGCTATTGAAAAGACTTTTGGTTCATTAGAAGAATTTGTAGAAGCATTTTCAAAAGCAGCTGCAACTAGATTTGGTTCAGGATGGGCTTGGTTAGTAGTCAATAAAGAAGGAAATTTAGAAGTAGTATCTACACCAAATCAAGATACACCACTTGCAGATGGAAAGAAACCAGTTTTAGGTCTTGATGTTTGGGAACATGCATACTATCTAAACTATCAAAATAGAAGACCAGATTATATTAAAGCTTTCTTTGAAGTTTTAGATTGGAATCAAGCAAACAAAAACTATTTAGAAGCACTTTAAAAAATAGAAATATATTATTAGCTGTTTCAGGATTTTCTGAAGCAGCTATTTTATATTAAAATTTAATAGCTTATATTAAAAGCGATACACTAGAATTTCTAATGTATCGCATTATATTGTTCAAATATAACATTTTAATCTACAGAATAATTATCAAAATATCCTCTTATATAAATAACAGGAGTACCCTTATCACCAGAACCTGACATTAAGTCACACAATGACCCTACAAGATCTGTTAATTGTCTAGGTGTAGTTCCAAGTTTTTGATTATCGGTACTATCATCATCATTTTTTGTTTTTATCATTTCTTTTACAGCTTTAATAGCGTCTTCTCCGGTTAAATCAGCAAAATTATTATCAGCAAGATATTTCATTTTTACTTCATTTGGTCTTCCTATAAGACCATCTGTGAAACCAGGAGAAACTATAGGGTCTGCAAATTCCCATATTCTACCAACTGGATCCTTAAATGCTCCATCCCCATAGATTAGAACTTCAACATTTCTACCAGTTCTATTCATAATTTCTTCTTGAACATCATTTACAAATTTCTTAGCATCTCTAGGGAAAAGTTTTAATGCATCATCGCTAGAGAAGTTTGAACCGTAAAGCCCATAATCTTCATTGAATCCTGATCCGTCAACAGAAGCATTCATTATATCAGCGAGAGTATAAACTTCTTTAACATTTTGAGATATAAATAAATCCTTTAAGAAAGCTCTATCATGGATATTTGCGATTAAAACTGATTTTGAATTTTTTGCAATATCATCTAAATTATTTGAATATAAAATCTCTACTTGATTCTTTTCAAATACTGATTTATAGATTTCTGTATAATCTAGTCCTGTAAAAGGATGAAGATATTTTTCGCCAAGTATTCTTATATAATCATCTTCAGTCAAGGTATCGGTATAAATATTTAGTCCTTTTTTCATAATTTCATATCTATCCATAAGTTGATTACCAACTTCGTCATCAGGATATGAAAGATAGATTTTAACCTTTTTTCCAGTCATTGCAATTGCTTTTAAGATATTTAGAAATCTATTTCTACTTAAAATAGGGTGAACAATGCTTATTTCATCACTTGTATATTTAGAATTAATATCTTTTGCAATTTCTTCTAAAGTAACATAATTCCCTTGAGCTCTTGCAAGTAAAGATTCAGTAATTCCGATTATGTCAGTGTTTTTTACTTCTATATTCTCATAGTTAATAACTTCCATAAAGCAATCACTTACGATTTTTACTAAATCGTCACCTTCTTTAATAATAGGTAATCTAATACCCATTGCCGTTGTACCAATAAGTCTTGTCATAAAAGCTCCTTATTTATCTTCTAAAATTAAATCAGTTAGTTCTAAAGGAGAAATATATTCACCATTTTTATAGGCTCTCATATTTCCACCAGAAATCTCATCTATTAATACTAATTCATTATTTTCATCAAGTCCAAATTCTAATTTAATATCATATAAATCGATATCTTTTTCTTTAAGAATTTCTTTAATTATTTTTGAAATTTTAATAGTTTCTTCTATTAAGTAATCATATTGTTCACTTGTTAATATTCCGAATATTTTAAGAGCTTCTTTATTAATAGTTGGATCTTTAGCTTTATCGTCTTTAATTGTGATCTCAGTAAAAGCGTCTAAATCAGAACCTTCTTCTATGTATTTATTATATCGTGTATAAAAAGAACCAACTGCCTTAAATCTGCATATGAACTCTAATCCTTTACCTAAAGCGGAAGCTTTAAGTACTTCCATAGTATTATTTTCTATATCTGATGAAATATAATGAGTTTTAATACCCTTATTTATTAATTCATCAAAGAAATATTTAGTTAATGAAAGACCGGCTTTTCCAGAACCTTCTATTGAAAGTCCGACTTGATTCTCGCCTGGATCAAATACACCATCTTTACCGGTAACATCATCTTTGAATTTCAAGAGTATATTTCCATTTTCTAATTCATACACATCTTTTGTTTTTCCCTTGTATACAAGTTTCATAAAGAATCTCCTTAAAATAAATACAATTATAAATGCTATTTAGATATATATAATATTCAAATATTATAAAATATCACAATAAAATATTATATCAATGAGAAATTAATTACAATAGTAAGAAAAATTTTTTGATTTAAAAATAACGATTTTCATTCTAGAAACTATAAAATATATAGTAATAGTGGTGTAATTTTATCAAGGAAAAGTATAAATAGGAGGATTTTATGATTATTTCAGCAGTATTATTGTATTTATCAAGTATTCTTATGCTATTTTATGTTGCAGATCATACTCACCCATTCTTTTTAAGTGGAATAGATGTACGTAGATTATTTTTAGTTATTAATTTTATATTGGCATTGATAATTGTCTATAATTTAATATCTAAAAAATATAATATTAAATTTTTTACTAAATTAAAAAAATTTATATTAAATGAATGATGTTTTATAGACTTAGAGAAGTCATACATAAGAAAATTATAATATTTTTATGTATGACTTTTTAGTTTTAAATGTTTAATAGTGCACAAATAAATAATAATGAATTGAAAATAAATTATTGTTTGGATATACTTAATCTATGGAATTAAATACTCAATTATTATTTAATTAAGGAGTTATGATGAAAAAAGTTGCAGTTATTATGGGGTCATCTTCAGATTATGAAACAATGAAAGAGACCTGTAAATTACTTGATGAATTTTCTATACCTTACGATAAAAAAGTAGTGAGTGCACATAGAACGCCTCAACTTCTTTTTGATTTCTCTAAAAATGCTAAGAAAAACGGATACTCATTAATTATTGCAGCAGCCGGAGGAGCTGCTCATTTGCCAGGAATGGTAGCATCAAACACTACATTACCTGTTATTGGAGTACCAATAAAATCAAGCACATTAAATGGTGTAGATTCCTTACTGTCAATCGTTCAAATGCCATATGGCGTACCAGTTATGACAATGGCCATTGGTGTAGCTGGAGCTAAAAATGCAGCAGTTACAGCGCTATCAATTCTAGCAATTGATGATAGTGAATATGAAAAAAAATATACTGATTTTAAGAATGAACTAAAACGTATAGTAAAGGAAGATATGCAGATATGATAAATACTATTTTACCTAAAAGCACTATTGGAATTATCGGTGGTGGTCAACTTGGAAGAATGCTTGCAATGTCCGCAAAAGAAATGGGATATAAAATTGCAATGCTTGATCCGAGTGAAGACTGCTGTGGAAGACACTTCGCTGATACTTTTATAAATAGTGCTTTTAATGATTTAAAAAACTTAGAAAAACTTTGTAAATTAAGTGATGTAATTACATTTGAATTTGAAAATATAGATGTAGAGGTCTTAAAAATTTTAGAAAAAAAATATAATTTTGTGCAATCAGCAAAATCATTAGAAATCACGCAAAATAGACTTTTAGAAAAAAAATTTGCAAGATCATTAGACATTCCAACGGTTAATTATTATAAATGGGATGATGAAAATATAGTTCTTAAAGATAACTATTTAATGAAAACATTAACTCTTGGTTACGATGGAAAAGGTCAAAAGATTATTGAATCTAATGATGAAATAGAAGAAAATACAATTATTGAAGAATTACTTGATTTAGATAAGGAAATTTCAGTAGTTGCAGTAAAAGATAGAGAGAGAATAGAAATAGTTGCAGTCGTTGAAAATGAGCATAAAAACAATATACTTTTTAGAACCAATATACCTGCAAATATAAGTAAAGAAATTGAAGAAGAAGCTATTAAATATACAAAGAGAATACTTGATAATTTTGATTATTATGGAGTAATGACAGTTGAATACTTTATAAGTAATAATAAATTAATTTTTAATGAGATTGCACCAAGAGTTCATAACTCTGGTCATATTACACAACAGTCAGCAAACAAATCACAATTTAGAGCCCATATTGAAGCTATATGTGGACTTACGGTCGGTAAAATATATAACAAAGAAACAACCATGTATAATATACTAGGACAAAATGAAGATTATTTTATAGATTTAATTCAAAGAAAAAAAGGATATTTACATTTGTATGAAAAGGAAGCAAGACACAATAGAAAAATAGGTCACATGAATTTTGAAGGTACTGTATATTTGGAGGATATAATTGAATAAAAGAATATTTGTAAAAAAACGTCATGATTATAGTAAGGAATCACAGAATTTAAAAGCAACTCTTAATAAAGAATTTAATGTTGAATTATCAAGTCTTGACGAATATGTTATCTATGACATATTCAATATAAAAGAAGAACTTTTTGAAATATCTAAAGAAAGAATATTCTCAGAAACAATGATTGATGAAGTATATGAAAGTGTTGAACTAAAAGAAAATCAATACATTGCTTATGAAACTCTTCCTGCACAATATGATCAAAGAGCAGATTCTTCTATGCAAGCATTAAGATTAATTGATAATAAAACAGAAGCTTTTGTAAGATCAGGTAAATTAGTAGTATTTGATAAAAAATTTAGTGATGAAAAATTACAAGAATTAAAAGAATTTTTTATAAATCCAATAGAATCTCATGAAAAAGATTTAGATATTTTAGATTTTAATATAAATTCTGAAGTAAAACCAATGAAAAACTTAGATGGATTTATAGAATATACAGAAAATCAGCTGCTTGAATTAAAGGACGAACTTTCACTAGCTTTAGAAATAGATGATTTACTATTTATTCAAGAATATTTTAAAAAAGAAAATAGAAATCCTTCAGAAACAGAAATCTATGTATTAGATGTATTTTGGTCAGATCATTGTAGACATACGACATTTGAAACGAGCCTTAAAGAAATTAAAATTGAGTCCAAGCTATTCAATAAAGAAATGCAAGAAGCTTTTGACTATTATTTAGGCCTTCGTGATGAATTACATATAGAAAAACCAATTAGATTGATGGATATGGCATCTATTATTGGTAAATATCACACTAAGATATTGGACGATGAAAATATTGAAACAAGTGAAGAAATAAATGCGTGTTCATTTTTCACCGAAATAGAAAACGATGGAAAAAAAGAAAAATGGTTGATTCAATTTAAAAATGAAACTCACAATCATCCATCAGAAATTGAACCTTTTGGTGGTGCTTCAACATGTATTGGTGGAGCAATAAGAGATCCACTTTCAGGTAGATCATATGTATATCAAGCTATGAGAGTTTCAGGATCTGGAAATATTTTACAAAAAAGAGAAGATACATTACAAAATAAATTACCACAAGTAGATATATCTAAAGGAAAAGCTCACGGAAATAGTTCTTATGGTAATCAAATAGGGCTTGCAACTACATATGTAAAAGAAATATATGACGATTCATATATTGCCAAGACTATGGAAGTAGGAGCTGTAGTAGGAGCTGTTAAAGCAGATAATTACAAGAGAGAAAGTTTGAAACCAGGCGATATAGTAGTAATGATTGGTGGAAGAACTGGTCGAGATGGTATTCAAGGAGCATCTGGATCATCAGTAGAACACAATGATGATTCATTAGTAACTGCATCAAGCCAAGTTCAAAAAGGTAATCCTGTAGAAGAAAGAAAAATTCAAAGACTATTTAGAAAACCAGAAGTTACTAAATTAATTAAAAAATGTAATGACTTTGGAGCTGGTGGAGTATCTGTTGCAATTGGAGAACTTTCAGAAGGAATTGAAATTTATTTAGAAAGAGTTAAAACTAAATATAAAGGATTAAATCCGACAGAAATAGCAATCAGTGAATCACAAGAAAGAATGGCAGTAGGAATTGCAAAAGAAGATTATGATGCATTTGTAAAAGAATGTGAAAAAGAAAATTTAGAATATGTACATGCAGCTACTATTACTGATAAGAATAGACTTCAAATGTATTATAATGGCGAAAAAGTGGTAGATTTCAAAGCTGAGTTTTTAGAAACTGCAGGTATAAGAAAAGAAGCAAATGCAACACTTATAGATAATAATGAAATAAATCCATTTGAAGATAAAGAAGTTTCAAAAGAAGCAATTTTAGAAGAACTAGCTGATTTGAATATTACAAATCAAAAGGGAATGGTTTCTATGTTTGACTCAACTGTTGGAGCAATGACAGTTATGATGCCATATGCAGGAAAGACAAAACTTACACCAGTTCAAGCATCTGTTGCTGCAATCCCGACACTTTATTCAACTCCGGATACAGCAACAGCATTAACATATGGATTTATTCCAAAAATTTCAAAATATTCACCATTTTTATCAAGTATATATTCTGTGCTTATATCAGTGGCAAAAGTATATGCAATAGGTGGAGATAAAGAAAATCTATACTTCTCATTCCAAGAATATTTTGAAAAATTAGGCTTGGATGAAAAGAAATGGGGTAAAGTAACTCAATCATTATTAGGTTCAATACTTGCTCAAAAAGCTTTTGAAAGACCTTCAATTGGTGGTAAAGACTCTATGTCAGGTACATTTAATGATTTAAATGTTGTTGAAACATTAATATCATTTGCTTGTGCGCCAGTTAAAATTAAAAATGTAATTACTCCAGAATTAAAAGAAATTGATAATAAATTATATATTTTAGATTTAGAAAAGTCAGAAAATTCATATCCTAATTTAGATAAATATATTAAAGATTTAGAATTGCTAAATGATTATATTTTAGATAAAAAGGTAGTTTCTGCATATGTATTGGAGCATGAATCGATAGCTTCAGGACTATTAAAAATGGGACTTGGTAATGAATTAGGTATGGATATTGAATTCGAAAATGTTCTTAATTTTAGACCAGGTTCAATATTGATAGAAGCAAATGAAGATCTAGACTTTGAATATTTAGGTAAGATTAGTGAAAATATTAGTGTAAATGGAATTGAACTAACAAAAGAAGAAGTTCTTTCTTCATATATGAATACATTAGAGGACATTTATCCAACATACTATAATCTGGATAAAGGAAATGTAGAGAATATCACTGTACAAAAAAATGATAATAAATATTATAAAGAAATTGTAGAAAATGTAAATGTAGTAATTCCAGTATTTCCAGGTACTAACTCAGAGTATGATACACAAAAAGCATTTGAAGAAGCTGGAGCTTATGTAAATCAAGTTGTATTTACAAATACAAAAGATGATGATATTGCAAATTCAATTAACGAATTTGTAAAACAAATTGAAAAATCACATATTATCGCATTCCCAGGAGGATTCTCAGCAGGGGATGAACCAGATGGCTCAGCAAAATTTATTGTAAATATAATTAAAAATGAAAAAGTAAAAAATGCAATTCATAAGCATTTAGAAGATAAGAAATTAATACTAGGTATTTGTAATGGATTCCAAGCACTTATAAAATCTGGATTAATCCCATATGGAGAAATTAGAGATTTAGATAAAGATGATCTAACATTATTTAGAAATGAGGGATTTAGACATATTTCTGATACGGCAATTACAAGAGTTGCAAATACCACATCTCCTTGGACACAAAATTTTGAAGTAAATAAATTGCATGAAGTAGTTCTAAGTCATGGAGAAGGTAAACTTGTAGGAAAAAATATTGAAAAATTCAAACATCTAGCTGCATTCCAATATGTAGATAATGATGGAAATGCTACCTTAAATGGTAAATATAATCCAAATGGTTCATTATATGCTATAGAAGGTATGATAAGTGAAGATGGATTAATTTTAGGCAAGATGGGACATAGTGAAAGATCTGGCGAAAACCTATATATTACACAAAGTATTAAGGAAAGACAAGATATATTCGCAAATGGTGTAAATTATTTTACAAGGGGAAATTAATAAATGTTTGGTATTTGGAATAATAAAGATGCAGCAAATTTAACATATTTTGCACTTCATAGTATGCAACACAGAGGACAAGAAGGTGCAGGAATTGTATCAGGTGATGATAAAAAACTAAAAGGATACAGAAATATTGGACTATTAAATCAAGTTTTTAATGACAAAAATATACTTGATAATTTGACAGGCGACAATGCTCTTGGATCTGTTTGGTATTCTAGTGGACAAACTAAGACTACTCAAAATATCGAGCCTCTATTGTTTAAATTCTATGATGAACATATTGGTATTACAATGTCAGGAAATTTGATAAATACTCTAAGTCTTAGAAAATCATTAGAAGCAGATGGAGCTGTTTTTCATTCTGCATCAGATGCAGAGATAATTGTTCATCTTTTAAGAAGAAGTCAAAAAGAAACTTTTGAAGAAAAACTAATAGATTCAGTATCAAAATTAAAAGGTGCATTTTCTATAGTAGTTTTAACCCAAAAATCAATGTATGGACTTGTTGACAAAAATTCTTTTAGACCTTTGGTTTTAGGAAAATTAGAAGATTCTATTGTAATAGCATCTGAAACGTGTGCATTCAACGTGTTAGGAGCTGAATTTATAGATAATATCGAGGCTGGAGAACTTGTTAAAATTGATGATAATGGATACGAAGTAAAATCATATACAAAACCAGGAAAGATAACTGTTGAATCCATGGAATTTATCTATTTTGCAAGACCAGACTCTACAATTTTAGGAAGAAATGTTCATATGGTCAGAAAAAAAACAGGGAATATTTTAGCAAAAGAGAGTCCTGTAGATGCAGATATAGTAGTTGGAGTTCCAAATTCATCACTTTCATTAGCGTCAGGATATGCTGAAGAAATAGGTCTTCCATATGAAATGGGTCTAATTAAAAATCAATATATTGGTCGTACATTTATAAATCCTGTTCAAAATATGAGAGAGTTAGCAGTCAAGATGAAGCTTTCCGCTTTATCAGATGTAGTAAAAGATAAGAGAGTTGTTTTACTTGATGACTCGATTGTTAGAGGAACTACTTGTTTTAGAATTGTTAAGATGTTAAAAAATGCTGGAGCAAAAGAAGTTCATGTGAGAATAGGATCACCATTGATTATGTTTCCGAGTTTCTCAGGAATTGATATGAAAACATCTAAGGAAATTAGAGGAGCAAATAAAACTAAGGATGAAATTTGTGAGGAAATTGGTGCTGATTCTTTAGATTTTTTATCAATAGAAGGACTTAAAAAATCAATTGGACTTAATATTGACAATGACCAGTCTGGAATATCACTGGATATATTCAATGCATCATATGTTGATGGTTTAGGAGATAATGAAGAGAAATTTAATCAAGAATTAACTAATATACAAAAAGAATTTTTAAAAAACAAAGGGGTTAATTATGAGCAGTAAATATCAAGAATCGGGTGTAAGTCTTGAAAAAGGCTATGAATCTGTCGAAAATATAAAAAAACATGTTGAAAAAACTAGAAATAAAGGCATGATGTCTATGATTGGAAGTTTTGGTGGAGCATTTGATTTATCTGCTTATGACTTTAAAAATCCAGTTTTAGTAAGTGGTACAGACGGGGTAGGAACTAAATTAAAATTAGCATTTGAGTTAAATAAACATGACACCATCGGCATAGATGTTGTTGCAATGTGTGTAAATGATGTACTTGCTCAAGGAGCAATACCTCTATTTTTCCTTGATTATCTAGCAGTCGGTAAAAATAACCCAGATCAAATAGAGCAAATTGTAAAAGGCGTTGCAGATGGATGTATACAATCCGATATGGCATTGATAGGTGGAGAAACAGCAGAGATGCCAGGATTTTATAAAGAGGGAGAATACGATATTGCTGGTTTTTGTGTAGGAGCTCAAGAAAAAGATTTATTGATATCCTCTGAAAATACTGAATCTGGACAAATTGTAATAGGGGTAAAATCTTCAGGATTCCACTCAAATGGATTTTCACTTATAAGAAAAATTATTTCAGATAATAATATTGATTTAGATGAAAAATTTGAGGATTCAACAGTTGGAGAAGCTTTATTAACTCCTACAAAAATTTATGTAAAAGATATTTTACCATTAATGGAAAAAGTTAATCTTAAAGGTATTTCTCATATCACTGGTGGTGGTTTTTATGAAAATTTACCAAGATGTCTAAAATCCGGTCTTGGAATGAAAATAGATAAATCAGCATATGAAGTTCCTAAAATATTTAGATATATCCAAGAAAAAGGAAATATCAATGAAGATGAAATGTATCAAGTATTCAATATGGGAGTTGGACTTGTAATAGTAGTAGATAAGAAAGATGTAGACACAGTGCTTGAAATGGTAAATGATAGTTTTATATTAGGTGAAGTTACAGATAAAGAAGGAATAGAAATCATATGATAAATATAGCTATTTTCGCTTCAGGAACAGGATCAAATTTTGTAAATCTTGTTCAAAATGAAGAACTTAAAAACTATTGTAATATAAAATTATTAATATGTGATAATCCAAAGGCAAAAGTAATAGAAAGTGCTAAAAAATTAAACATCGATACATTTGTATTTAATCCAAAAGATTTTAATTCAAAGATAGAATACGAAGATGTAATACTAGATAAAGTAAAAGAAATGGACTATTTAGTCTTAGCTGGATATATGAGAATAATTTCTCCACATTTTCTAGAAAAATATCCTGGTAAAATTATCAATATTCATCCTTCTTTATTACCTCTATATAAAGGAATAAACTCTATAGAAAGAGCTTATAACAATAGAGATGATGAAATAGGAGTTAGTATTCATTATGTAAATGAAAAGGTAGATGATGGAGAAATAATTGTACAAGATAAATTTGTCGTCGATTATAGCGAAAATCTAAATGAAATAACAAAGAGGGTTCATCAATTAGAACATAAATTGTATCCTAATATATTGATAAACATTTTTAAGGAGCAAAAATGAAAAAGGCATTAATTAGTGTAAGTGACAAAACGAATATTGTAGAATTTGCTAAGGGACTTGTTGAAAATAATTATGAAATTGTTTCTACCGGCGGTACATTAAAATATTTAAGTGATAATAATATTGATTGTATTAGCATAGACAGTTTTACAGGATTTCCTGAAATTTTAGACGGAAGAGTAAAAACATTAAATCCTAAAGTACATGGTGGACTTTTATCAAAAAGAGATGATGAAAATCATAAGAAACAAATTAAAGAAAATGACATAGAATACATAGATTTAGTTTGTGTAAATTTATATCCATTTGAAGAAACTTTAAAAAAAGAAAATGTTACTGATGAAGAAATTATAGAAAATATAGATATCGGTGGTCCTAGTATGTTAAGATCTGCTGCTAAAAACTTTAAGTTTGTAACAGTAGTTACCGATATAGCAGATTATAATAAAGTCCTTGATGAAATTACAAAAAATGGGGATACAAGTTTAGAAACGAGATCGTATTTAGCGGCTAAGGTATACAATAAAACTGCTTATTATGATTCAATAATTGCTAAATATTTTAATCAAAAATATAATTTAAATCCTGAAAAATTAATATTAACATTTACAAAAGAAGATGAATTGAGATATGGTGAAAATCCACATCAATCAGCTACCCACTATATTGATGATAATAATACATCATATGCACTTCAAAATGCCGAACAATTACATGGTAAGAAAATGTCATATAATAATATCCAAGATGCAAGTGCAGCGCTTGATATACTTCAAGAGTTTGATGAAACAGTATGTGTGGCATTGAAACATATGAACCCTTGTGGGGTATCACTTGGGGATACTGTGTATGATGCGTTTATGGGAGCATACAATGCTGATCCCGTATCTATATTTGGTGGAATTGTAGCGATAAATGGAAAAGTTGATATAGAAACTGCTAAAGAAATGCATAATATATTCTTAGAAATTATATTAGCTGAAGATTATGATGATGAAGCTTTAGATTTATTAAAATCTAAAAAGAATTTAAGAATATATAAAATTAATAAAAAAACTAAAAAAAATCCACAATTAATAAAATCAGTTAGAGGTGGAATTTTAGTTCAAGACTATGATGATGAAATTTTTGCTGAATTAGATACAGTAACTAAAAAGCAAGTTAGTGAAGAAGAAATGAAAGATTTACTATTTGGATATAAAATAGTTAAACATGTTAAATCAAATGCTATAGTATTAGTTAAAAATGGACAAACTATAGGTGTTGGCGCTGGTCAGATGAATAGAGTTGGATCATGTCAAATAGCTTTAGAACAAGCTGGTGAAAAAGCAGAAGGGGCAGTTCTTGCATCAGATGCATTTTTCCCAATGAGAGACAGTGTTGATTTAGCTGCAAAACATGGTATTTGTTCAATTATTCAACCGGGTGGTTCAATTAAAGATCAAGAATCAATAGATGCATGTGATGAAAATAATATCTCAATGGTATTTACAAAGATGCGTCACTTTAAACATTAATAAATTAAGGGAATGATATGGCAAATATATTAGTTGTAGGAAATGGTGGTAGAGAACACGCCATTGCGGAAAAATTTAATAATGAAAATCATGAAGTATTTATGCTAGGTCAAAATCCTGGTGTAAATAAATTTGGAAAATGTATAGATATTAAAGAGGAAGAAATATCTAAATTTTGTAAAGATAATAAAATTGATTTAGTATTTATAGGACCAGAAGCTTTTCTTGTAGATGGACTAGTAGATAAACTTGAAGATGAAGGTATTAGAGTATTTGGGCCAAGAAAAAATGCTGCAATTCTTGAAGGGAGTAAGGCTTTTTCAAAGGATTTTATGAAAAAATATAATATTCCTACAGCTGAGTATGAAACATTTAATGATATAGAAAAAGCTTTAGAGTATTTAAAGAATTGTGAATTTCCAATAGTTATTAAAGCTGATGGAATAGCTGCAGGAAAAGGAGTAGTAATTCTAGAAAATTATAAAGAAGCAAAAGACAGCTTAGAAGAAATAATGCTTCATAAAAAATTTGATAATGCGGGTAATACTATAGTTATTGAAGAATTTTTAGAAGGAGAAGAATTTTCATTGATGGCTTTTGTATCTGGTGAAAAAGTTTATCCTATGAAAATTGCTCAAGATCACAAAAGAGCATTTGATGGAGATAAAGGTCTAAATACTGGTGGAATGGGAGTATATATGCCTATCAAAAACATATCAGATACTGATATAGAAGAAGCTATAGAAAAGATACTTATTCCTACTGCAAAAGCAATGCTTAATGAAGGTCGAGAGTTCAAAGGTATATTGTTTGCCGGACTAATGAAGACAAAATCAGGTATAAAAACTATTGAATACAATGTAAGATTTGGTGATCCTGAATCAGAGATTGTATTACAAAGCTTAAATACAAGTTTATATGATATTTCAAATGCAATTATAGATGGAAAAGATATTGAAATAGAGTGGAATGATAAGGCTAGAGTAGGAGTTGTAATAGCTTCAAAAGGTTATCCAGAAGATTATAAAAAGGGATATGAGATTAAAGGCTTAGAAAATATCACATCGAAAATTTATCATATGGGAACTATAGAAAAAGATGGCAAAATCTATACAAATGGTGGAAGATTATTGTTGATTTGTGAAGAAGATGATAATTTAGAAAATGCTATTTCTAAGGTTTACGAAAGCATACAAAAAATAGAATGCGATAATATTTTTTATAGAAAAGATATTGGACATTTTTCGCTAAAAAAATAGGAGTACAAATGAAGACTGATTATGAAATTTCTTTAGAGGCAAATAAGCTTAAAATATCTGAAATTGCTTCAAAAATAGGCATAAATAAAGATAGTTTAATTAAATATGGTGATTATAAAGCAAAAATAAAAATTGATAATTTTAATGATTTATCAAAAAATTTAATACTAGTTACTTCCATCAATCCTACATCAACAGGAGAGGGAAAATCAACAGTTACAGTTGGACTTTCAGATGGATTAAATTTAATTGGTAAAAAATCTGTAGTTGCACTTAGAGAACCTTCATTTGGACCAGTTTTAGGTAGAAAGGGTGGAGCTACTGGTGGAGGATATGCACAAGTAATACCTATGGATGAAATCAACTTACATTTTAATGGGGATTTACATGCTATAACTTCAGCTCATAATGCAATTATGGCATTAATCAATAATCATATTTTTCAAGGTAATGAATTAGGATTTGAAAAAGTTCAATTTAATTATGTATTAGATATGAATGAAAGAGCTTTGAGAAATATCAAAATCAATTATGGTAAAAAAGATGAAAGAGAATCAGGATTTGAAATTACAGTTGCAAGTGAAATAATGGCTATTCTTTGTTTATCTGAAAATCTTGATGATTTAAAAGAAAAAATATCAAATATTTTAATAGGATTTAATAAATCAAATCAACCGATTTATATTAAAGACTTAAAGATAGAAGGTGTGATTACAGCAATATTAAAAGATGCGATAAATCCAAATCTTGCACAAACGTTGGAAAATAATCCTGCAATTATACATGGTGGACCTTTTGCCAATATTGCTCATGGATGTAATTCAGTAATTGCAACAAAAACAGCTCTTAAATATGGTGATTATGTAGTTACAGAGGCAGGTTTTGGTGCAGATCTTGGAGCAGAAAAATTCTTAGATATAAAATGTAGAAAATCAGGATTGAGACCAAAAGCGACTGTAATAGTTGCAACTATCAAAGCTTTAAAACTTCATGGTGGAGTTTTGGAAGAAAATTTAAAATCTGAAAATTTAGAAGCTTTAAAAATGGGAATTAAAAATCTCGAAAAACATATTGAAAATATGAAAAAATATAATTTACCAGTTATAGTTGCATTAAATAAATTTACTTCCGATACAGATAATGAAATTTTATTAATGGAAGAATGGGCAAAAGAAATAGGAGTAGAGTTTTCACTTACTGAAGTTTGGGAAAAAGGTGGAAATGGAGCTATAGATTTAGCAAATAAATTAGTTAAAATAGTTGAAAATAACAATCAAGAATTAAAATTTATTTACGAAGATGAAGATACCATAGAAGATAAAATTAATATAGTTGCAAAAGAAATTTATGGAGCCAAGGGAGTTAAATTTTCAGAGCAAGCTAAAGAAAAATTATCTTTAATAGAGTCACTAGGATTTAATAATTTACCTATATGTATAGCTAAGACTCCAAATTCACTCTCAGACAATCCGAAATTAATAGGAAGACCTATTGATTTTGAAATCACAGTTACAGATTTAAATATTAGATCCGGAGCTGGATTTATAGTAGTTTATTTAAATAAAGTTTTAACCATGCCAGGATTACCTAAAACACCTAATGCATTGGCAATAGATGTAGATGAAAAAGGAAATATAGTGAATTTGTACTAGCACATAAAATGTATAATTTATCAAAAAAAAAAATTGATATGAAAATAATAATATATTATAATAAAGAAAAGAAAACGTATTCATGATATTTAGATGAGTGATAATTATATAAATATAGGAGATAGATAAACTAAATATAAATTAGTTTATTAAAATTATGAAATTTAACAAAAGCGTGTATTCATTGATTTTCATAGCTAATTTAGCTTTTTTAATGGGATTTAATTATTTGCTAGGATCGGCTTCTTATGATAATAAATATAATATGCCTAAAAATTATTTAGAATTTGAAAAATTAAATCAAGCAAATATTAATTTGCATGAATTAAAAGGTAAAGAAATAAATGTAATTGCAGAAACGGGTAATGAGGAGATTATAGGATTATATGACTCTGAATATAAATATTATATAGAAACTTCAAAAATTCTTAGTGCATATGAACTTAGATATTTTTCAAATGATGACTATATACAAAATAAAAATGTAAGTATATATATTGGTTCTATAAGAGATCTTATGCAAAAATCTGAAATAGATTTTACTCCTTTGGAAAATAGATTTAATACAGAAATTATAAATTACTTTGATTATGATGCCTCTATTTATGAGAATGATATAATTTTAGTTAAAAATCTATTTTCAATCGATTCTAATGAAATCACTAAATTATATGTATTTAGTGAAAATGGAGATATTGATTCTTCTACAATTAATTTATTAAAATCAAATTTTAAATTGATAAAAAAAAGCAATTTGAAAATGTTAAAAGACGCGTTTAATATATTTTTATTTGGTAGATTGTATGAAAAAATCATTTCAACTAGTTTGATATCGATTATATTAATCGTGTTTTTTAGCATATCAATATTTTTCAACTCAAAGAAAAAGGATATATTAATTAATAAAATGTTTGGTGCAAATAGTTTAAGCTTTATAGTTATTTTTATTAAGAGAAATATCCTATTTTTATTAATAACTTTTATAGCGTCAGATATAGTAATTTCCACATATTTAACTTATATTAAAAATAAAACATTTACTTTATTTAATATATTAACTCTAAATGTAATATTATTTATATTAATTTTATTGATAACTATTATAAAAATAATAATCATGTTTAATTCAATACGTGAAGAAGGAGTTGAATATGATTTATAGACTTTTACATTATGGTATTAGGGACATTTTTAAAAATTTAAAGAGAATTTTGCTACTTAATATAATTATTGTATTTGTTTCCATTCCAATATTAATCTCAATTGATTCAATTATATTTGTTATGAATAATGAAGATCAAAATGAATTTCATGAAGATATTGTATTAGAATTGGTACCCATTTCATTTGATGAAATAGACATGGGTTTAGTAGAAAAATTATATAATTATTTTGGAAAACATAATTACACATATTTCACTAGTGGGTATTTTTCAAAAAAATATCAACAAAAAATCGATTTATTTGATAATAGATCAGATAGTGAAAATGGCAAAGGATATTTATTAGCTGGAAATCCCATTAATGATGATTCGCTTAAGAGTGTAGATAATGATTATATCAATAAAAAAATTTTAAAGATTACTGGAATAACTGGAAAAGCTCCATCTTCAGACCATTATATTTTTGAAATTACAAATAAGGATGAGCTATTAGAATCCTATAAAAATCTTAATAAAAGTGAGATTTTAGATTTGATTAATAGCATCAGTACATCAGATAAAGATAGTCTTTTAATATTACAAAATATATTTGATAATTCCTTTGCGGATCTAAAAATTATTGAAAGTAAAGAAGTCGATGAAATAGGCTTTATATTTAAGTATGTATTTGTATTTAATGGATTAAATATCATACTTCTAAATTATGCTCTATACTATTTCTATCATGAATTATTTACAAAATTAAGAAAAGAATACTTAATTCATTATATACATGGCGCAACTATTAAAGATATTTTTTATAGAACAGCATTACTAAATACGATTATTATATTGAATAATTTTATTATATTAAATGTATTAAATGGTTTTAATATTAATCCAAGGTTTTATATTATATTAGCAATGACATTTGGATATATAATAATATTTTTTGTAAATAATTTGCTATTTTTAAGAAAAATAAAAAGTTCAATTTTGTATTGAGGTAAAAATGATTAAAATAGATATATTAAAAAAATCATACAAAAATATTAATGAAACTATAATTCTTGAAAATACCTATATTGAAATAAATAAAGGTGATAAGGTTCTTATTCAAGGGGAAAATGGTTCAGGTAAAACTACCACTCTTAAAATTATAGGTATGTTAGATAATGAATATGATGGCAATTACTATTATAATGATGAAAATATTAAAAGTTTTAGTTCAAAAAAAATAGGACTTTTAAGAAATGAAACATTTGGTTTTGTCTTTCAAGATTATCTTCTTCTAGATGATGAAACTGTAAAATACAATATAACAATCCCTTTAATTTATTCTAAGAAATATAATAGTAAAGAAAAGAAAAATAGATTTGATGAAATTTGTAATGTATTTGATTTATATGAATTATTGGGCAAAAAAGTAAAATATTTATCTGGTGGAGAAAAACAAAAAGTTGCAATAAGCAGAGCCTTAATAAATAATCCAGAGGTACTAATACTTGATGAACCAACAGCTGCTCTTCACACACATCTTAAGAGTAATTTTTACAATTATATTTTTAATAAAATTCCAAAGGATACGACTATAATATTAGTAAGTCATGATACAAACTTCTTTGACTTAAAAGAATTTAAGATATTTAGAATAGAAAGTGGAGAATTGATTTAACAAAAATATATAATTTATCAAAAATAAAAATTTATATAAAAAAAATAAGAATATGTTATAATAAAGAAAAGAAAACGTATTCATGATATTTAGATAAGTTATAATTATATAAACATAGGAGATAGATATGAAAAATATTTTAATTAATATTTAGTTCCATATTTATTCTCCTGTTTTTTGTTTCATTGATAGTTACTAATACTGATAATGAAATTTTTATAAATGTTTCAGAGAATATATATTTATTAAACTAAAAAAAACTTGAAAACGAAATCATTTAATTGTAAAATGAAAATAGAAAAAATATATTGAATTAATATGTATTTTAAAATTAAAATTTATACATTTACCAGTGAAAATAAAATATAGTTATATTTATTTTAGTTATTACTGAACCTAAAACAATAATAGTATTAAGGAGGATATATGAAAAGAAAAAAAATAAGTAAAATAATAACTAGCATTATTTGCTTATCCATGCTGTTATTCAATAATTTTACCACAGTTGTAGCTTCAGATTCTACTTCATCTGATGGTCTTGGGTATGTATTAAGAGGAAGTATATCAGATACTTATTTATCAGGATCTGTAGGTGGGAAATTGAGCAACACATCTCCTACAGTTACTTTAGTAGGATATGTATATATTGCTGGAACTTCAGGTTCTACTGTTAGAGTTAAAAACTCTGTATCTACGACATATAATACTTATTCTATAAATGACATCACAACAGATTATAATGGAAGAAGAATTAGTCCTGTTAAGTGGTATAAAGGATATGTCAGTGCAAAAATTACAGGAGTAGGTATAGTCGAAACTAGATGGATGTATAATTAATTATTGATATATATATAATTTATTAAAAGTTATAAATACTATTATTGTTTTTTAGGGGAGGTAAAATTGAAGAAAAAAACATTATTTTTAATTCTATTTTTATTTATAATCAGTTTTTTATATGGATGCATATATAACAATAAAATTTCTAAAAAAGAGATTACGAATATAAGCATTGATTATAGTAATCAAGGTATACATAACCCTAAAAGTGTTTTAAAAACTAAAAACAAATTTTATATAGATTATAATGGATGTATTTATAGTATCGGACTAAAAAATTTTGAAGCTAAATTAGTAACTACACTAACATATATAGATGATAAATATTATAGAAGTAGTATCGACGATAACATATATATAGATACGTTTAAAAAAATAGAAAAAAAGAGTTTTCTTCCGGATATTCATTTAGTAGATAATAAAATTTTTTATATAGCAGAAGTTATGGAAAAAGGAGAAACTTACTATAAGTTATCTTCGGTAGATTTAGAGGGAAAGAATAAAACTGATTATATTACCTTCTATGATGAAGTGATAGGATTAAAAGTATGTGATGATTATTTTATTATTTCTATTATTAAAGATTCTAAAAGTCATATTTATTTATATGATAAAAATCTTAATTTCAAAGAAATATTTATTAATGGAAGATTAAAAGCCACATATAAAAACTATATTATTTCAGAAGTTGTAGAACATGAAATAGTTGATATATATGCTTATGATGTAATTTCTGGAAAATCAAAGTTAATTTTGCATGATTTTGGGTTTGTTGAGTCGATTAGCGATGGGCTTTTATCAACTACAAAACTAAATAATTTTAATGATATGAATTCAGATTATAAAAGTTTTGTATTTAACTTTAGGAATATGAATAAATTGTTAGAATTTGAAAATTTAATTCCTTTATTCTTTGATGAAAAATATATTTACTTATCAAAAGGTATAGGTAAACAAGATTTTATTAAAACAGATAAAAAAGGAGAAATTATTCATAGAATTAATATTGTTGATAAAAAAGATTATGTAAATTATTCTCATATAATTGCTAATATAGGGGATAATTTAATTTGCATGGATAATAAAATAGAATATAAATACTACATTTTAAATCTAAAAGATAAATCAGTTAAAGAGATAGACTTTAGGGATATTGATTCTTAAAATAACATTAATAAATATAAAGGTGGATTATAATGAAGCGAAATAATGCAGTATATCTATTATTTTTAAGCGTTATGCTTTTTCTAACAGCGTGTAGTAGTTCAAAGATTGATGGTAGTGTAGAATATGGAAAGTTTAATTTAAATGACTCTTATCAGTCTATTTATACTGAAGATGGTGCATATATTATTCAAGACAGTAATGTGTTTTTTTATAAAGATGGGGTAAGTCAACTTCTTTTTACAACATATATTATTGATGATAAATCTGTGAGATTTGAGGCTTCTGATGGAGAAAGTTTAAAATTTTCTTCAGATTTTCAAAATTACATTTCAAAAAAAGTATTAGATAATATATATATTATGGGAAATAGATTCTATTATATATCTAATTTTGAAAATAAAAAAGGTGATAAAAAATATTATTTATCATCTGTAAATCTTTTAGGTAAAGATAGAATAGATCATATATTGCTAGAGAAAGAGCCAAATGCTTTTTATATTGCGGATGATTATTTTATAATTGGATCTTTAATAAATGAAAAAATGGAATATGTAGCATATGATAAGAATTTAAAGGAACATGATTTAAATCTTGAAGATAAAGAGATTGAAGCTATATATAAGTCATTAGTTTTTTATAGAAAATTAAATGAAAAAGATGATTATGAGCTATGGGTTTTTGATATAAAAACAGGAGAAGATAGCTTGTTTGCTCCAAATACAGGAACTATAACTGCTGTAGGAGAGGGATATATAGCAACCTTTGTATCATCTAAATTAGAAAAAGCGAATGATGGTAAAGAAACTAACGATATTGCAAAAGTTTATAGTATAGAAAATAGAGAGGAAATATTTACATTAAATGATAATATAATCTCAAATTTTGATAATGATAAATTTTATGCTTTAGATACAAAGACATCAAATACTTATTATGAGTATGACATTAAAGGAAATTTAATTAGTGAAGTTGATGGAAGTAATTATTCTGATATATTCCACATAATATCTGTTAAGAATGGCGAAGCTATAGTAAATAGCAATAAAGCGATAAATAGATATTATCATATTGATTTTAATAGTAAGAAAATAGATCCTATAGAGGTTGAATGATATGAGTGAAAGATTAGAACTTATTGATGTCAATAAAGTATATGGTGAAAATATAGCTCTAGATAAATTTAATATGACTTTTGAAGAAGGAATATACGGACTTTTAGGACACAATGGAGCTGGGAAGACTACACTTTTAAATATAATATCTGGAATAATTGATTATGATGGTCAGGTGTTATTTGATGGGAAAGACATCAAAAAAAATTTGAAAACATATAAGGATAGTCTTGGATATGTTCCTCAACAACAAAATTTGGATTTACCTATAAGTCTTGAACATTTTCTTAATTATGTTTCAGGATTAAAGGGAGTCGACAATAAAAAATTAATAGAAGAGTTATTAAAAGATTTAGATCTTTATGATCATAGAAAAAAATCTTTATCACAAATATCTGGAGGTATGAAGCAAAGAATTTTAATAGCTCAATCACTTTTAAATGATCCTAAAATTTTACTTTTAGATGAACCTACAGCAGGATTAGATCCTGTTCAGAGAAGAAATTTAAGAGATATACTAGCTAAAATATCTAAAAGAAAAATAGTAATTATAGCTACTCATGTTATAAGTGATATAGAACTTATAGCTAATGAAATTATATTTTTGAAAAAGGGAGTAGTTGTAAATAGAGATAAACAAGATGATCTTCTAGCAAATATTAAGGTATACGAAAGCTTCGAAAATATTGAAGAATTGAAAAAGAATGATGACAGTTTTAAGTTAGTTAATATCATGAGAGTTCCTCAAGGATATAAAACTAGATTTATTTCTAAGAAAGACTATGAGAATAGAGTTAGTCCAAATATGGATGATGTTTATTTAGAATGGCTGGGATGATATATGATATACAGAGAATTAAGAAAAATAATTAAATATAAGTCTATTATCTTTTTTGTTTTTTTCTTTTTGCTTATTGTGTCAGTTATGAATACATGGGTTATGTTTGAGCCAGATGTAACTACAAGCAAGAATAGTTTAGATGGTGTTGAACCGATAAGTATAGAAGAAATAAAGGATGATGAAGGGTTATTAAAATATCCTCTTTCAGTTATCAAGGAAATAGATACACTAAGAAATCGAGACGATTATATAAAAAAATCTATAGAAGACATTGATAAGAAACTTAATCTTCCTATGATAGATATGAATGAAAAAAAACTATTGAATATAGAGAAAGATAGTTTGGTGAATATATTAGGAATGGATCTTAAATTCACTCATACAGAATATTTTTATAATTATATCAACAACATAAAATATTCTGGATTTTTATTTGTATGTCTTTTGATATTTATTTTTTATTATATGTTTTATCAAGATATAGAAAACTCATTGATTTCACTGTATAAAACATATAGCTTGAGCTTAAAGAAACTATATATTTATAAGTTTATTGCTTTTTTAATTTTATCATTTATTATTGTATTCATTTGGGGTCTTATAGATTATAGTTTCCTTACTATTAGTGGGACTAAGATAAATATTTTTATTCAAAATATTAATGGATTTTATCTTGCACCATTAAAATTCACATTATTAGAATATATGATATTAAATATTGGGTTAATTTATTTAACAACTATATTTTTAATATTATTATTTAGTTTCCTATTATTTTTGCTGAAAAAAGTAGGATTTGCTCTTATGGGACTATTTGCATTTATATTGCTTGAATTTAATTTGTATAACAATATAACATTGGGATCTTCAAAAGAAATTTTTAAACTTTTTAATATATTTAGTTTTTTTGAAAGACCTTTTAGCAGAATAATACCAATAAATTTTATTTTTAATGGTCAGTTTGAATTTATAGCAATTGTAATAAATATAGTTTTACTTATAGTATTTTTAGTTCTTTCATGTATTTTGTATGGAAGTGGAGTGACAGTAAAAAATAAATTTGGTGGATTATTCAAGGGAATTAATACAAATAATATTGTCATTAACGAAGCGTACAATATTTTACTTGGAGCAAAAGGCATAACAATTTTATTACTACTTATATTATTCTCATACATGGGTTACAAAGATTTTAATTATGTAAGACCTTATAATTACGAAAGTTTAAGTATTACAAAAAGGGAATATTATGGAAATATAGATGACAAACTTATTTCTAAAATAGAAGAAGATACTAAAGAGGCAGAAAAATACTATAATAGGGTACTAGAACTTTTACAATTGGAAAATAGAAGTGATGAAGAAGAAAAAGAACTAATGGAGATTTCACCAATATCTAGTAATTATCAAAATCTTGTTGCAATTCATAATGAGATTGAGTTAGCAAGATCAAATGGTGCAAGCTTCTATATTGATACCGAGCCGACAGATTTTTTACATTCAGTCAAAAAAAATTATAATTTTTACAGAGATACTTTTATAGGAATTGGTCTGATAGGACTCTTAACTTCGTTTTATATTTCATCAAATTATAATTCTAGAATAGAAAAATTATATGGCACTATGCGAAGAATAAACAGTAGAAATGCGATAAGACTAGGAGTATTATATTTAGTTTCAATAATTATATTTTCAATAATTATAGGAACACATATAGCTAAATTATATAAAGGGTTTTATTATAAAATAGCGGATATATCTATAAATAATATATTTCCAATATCGTCTACAATGAATTATAAGGCATTTTTAGGATTGACATTATTTTCATATTTTTTATTAATATTTACAATTGTAAATATTAGTTATTATATATCATCTAAAAATTCTATTATTAATTCATTTATAATAATTATATTTATAAATATTCTTATGATGTTAGGATATTTTATACTACCCCAAGCTAGCCCTATTTCAATAATAAGATATGAAATTTTTGATAATATATATATATTTATTTTTTACATACTCGCTTATATAGGAACTAATATTTTGATATTGAAAAGTATATTTAAATGAAGATTAGAGTGGATATTGATGGCACAGATAGACAATAGAAATAATAGAACTCTTGAAAATTTATTAAAAAGTTTTCAAGAGTTTTTATTATTTTACTAAAAGTTATTATTAGTATACTAAATAAAAATGGTGAAAATTTTAATTTCTGCTCTAAAAATGGTAAAATAGTAAGATGAATTTATTTATAAATTTAAAAAGTACATAAGAGGTAAATATGATAAAAATAATCACAACGGTAGAGTCTATTGAACAGGCTAAAAAACTGCTTGAATCTGGAGTTGATGAACTTTATTTCGGGCAAGATGAGTTTGGACTTAGACTACCCAGTTCATTTGATAGAGAAGATCAAGAAAAATTAACTAAATTGGCACATGAATATGGTAAAACTGTTTCTGTAGCGGTCAATGCAATATTACATAATGAGGATATTGAAAAATTACCAGAATATCTTAAGTTTCTAAAAAGTATAGAAGTTGATTCTATAACGGTAGGAGACCCTGGTGCAATACATACAATGAGAAAAAACGATTTATTCATACCATTTAGATATGACGCTCAAGTAATGACAACTAATAGTAGACAGATTAATTTTTGGAAGGATAGAGGAGCTATAGAAGCGGTAGTAGCTCGTGAATTACCTAAGGAAGAGATAAGGGAAATATCTAAAAATTCAAAACTTCCAATAGAAATATTAGTATATGGAGCTACATGTATACAACAATCAAGAAGACCGCTTTTACAAAACTATTTCAACTATATTAAAAGATATGATAAATATGGAAAAGAAAGAGGTTTCTTTATATCAGATCCTAATGATGATAGTACACATTATTCTATTTATCAGGATATAAATGGAACACACACATTTGCAAATAATGATATAAACATGTCATTACATCTTTCAGAATTAGTAGAAATGGATATTTCAACATGGAAATTTGACGGTATCTTTACTGCAGGAGATAATTTTGTAGAAATAGTAAAATTATTTATAAATGCTAAAAATGAAATACTTGATAATAATTGGAATGAAGATAAAGCAAATGAATTAAATGAAGCTGTTAAGAAATTCCATCCTAAAAATAGGGGGATGGATACAGGATTTTACAATGTAGATCCTAGCGCGATAAGGTAGGTAATTATGACTACAAAAAGAATATTAAAAAAACCAGAAGTATTAGCACCAGCTGGTACATTAGAAAAATTAAAGATTGCAATAAATTATGGTGCAGATGCCGTATTTATAGGTGGAGAAGCTTATGGATTACGCTCAAGAGCAGGAAATTTTGGATATGATGAAATTGAAGAAGGTGTAAAGTATGCACATGATAGAGGTGCAAAGGTTTATGTAGCAGCAAATATGGTAACTCATGAAGGCGATGAAAAAGGTTCAGGGGAATTCTTCAGAAAACTTAGAGATATTGGCGTTGATGCTGTTATAGTTTCAGATATTGCACTTATATCTATTTGCCTTGAAGAAGCTCCAGGGCTTCCAGTTCATTTATCAACACAAGCATCTGCTGCAAATTATGAAACATTGAATTTTTGGGAATCAGAAGGACTAGAAAGAGTAGTTCTTGCAAGAGAAGTATCAATGCAAGAAATAAGAGAAATGAAAAAACATGTAAATGTTGAAATTGAAGCATTTATACATGGAGCGATGTGTATTGCCTATTCAGGAAGATGTGTATTGTCAAATCATATGGCAAGCAGAGATGCTAATAGAGGTGGATGTACCCAATCTTGTAGATGGAAATATGGTTTGTTTGATATGGATGAAAATAAAGAAAAAAACAATATTACAACAGGTGAAAATGATCCGGAAGTTGAACCATTTTCAATGAGTTCAGTTGATATGAGCATGATTCATCATATTCCTGATTTATGTGAAGCAGGAGTAGAAAGTCTAAAGATAGAAGGAAGAATGAAATCTATTCACTATGTTTCAACTGTGTCAAGTGTTTATCGTAAAGCTGTTGATAGTTATTGTGAGGATCCAGATAATTATGTTCTAAAACAAGAATGGATTGATGAATTATGGAAAATTTCTCAAAGAGAATTATGTTCAGGATTTTACTATGATGTTCCAACTGAAAATGAACAATTATTCGGTAAGAGAAGAAGAAGTCCAGAATGGGATTTTGTAGGGGAAGTAATCTCATATGAAGAAGATACACAAATCGCTACAATTAGACAAAGAAACTATTTTAAGGTAGGCGATGAATTAGAAATATATGGTCCAGGTATGAAGCATTTCAGACAAGAATTAAAACAATTGTGGAATGAAGATGGAGAACCGGTAGAAGAAGGTAATCAAGCTATGTTTATATACAAGATGAAAGTAGAACAAGCTGTTAAACCAAATGATTTAATTAGAAGGTATATAGGACAAAATGAATCAGAAAAGTAAAAATTTAAAACTTATTTTTACAATTATAGGACTTTTAATATATATAATTTCATGGACAAATCAATTATTTACATTGAATCTACTGAATATATCTACTGAAGCATTTTCAGTGATAAGTATATTTTTTGCATCTATAATATTATGGATATTTGTAGCAACAGATTGGCCAAGCTTACTTGCTATTTTAGCAATAGGTCTTATACCAAAGATTGGGTTTAATCAAGCTTTACAATCTTCCTTTGGAAATCAGACATTTGTATTTTTACTATTTACATTTGTTGTGACATATGCACTAAATCAAACAAGCTTCTTAAAAAGAGTTTCATTTAATTTACTAAATACAAAACTTGCAAAATCAAGTGGTTATGGATTTATAGTAAGTTTACTTTTAGTAGTTTTAATTATAAGTAGTATCATGTCTCCTACAGTAATATTCATGTTTTTCTTTCCCTTATATGAAGAGTTAGTTCAACAATTTGGATGGGAAAAAGGAGATAAATCAGCAAATAGATTAATTTTTGCTTTATTTACCACTATTGCTATTGGAACTGCGATGACTCCTATAAATCATGTGTTTTCAGTAACAGCAATGTCTATATTTAAGGAAAGTACAGGTATTGAAATATCTAATTCTCAATATATTTTATTAGGTATACCAAGTGGATTAATTATATTTGGATTTTTGCTCTTATTTATAAGAAAAATAGATTTTACAAATATTAAAAATGTAAATTTAAAATCATTAGAAATTAAAGAAAAGATGGAAAAAAGAGAAAAAATAATAATTTCTATTTTCTTCATAATGGTGGCATTATGGATAGTTCCAGAAATGTTTATTTCAATACTTCCATTATTTGCAAAATTTATAAAAGGGAATGGACTAGCATTTCCACCATTGCTTGCAACGATATTTTTACTTATATTAAAAATAGAAAATAAACCATTATTAAATATTTCTGATGCTATTTCTAAAGGTGCTCATTGGCCAAGTTTACTATTAGTATCTTCTACACTTCTTTTAGGATCAACAATCTCAAATCAAAAAATAGGGGTTGTAGAAATAATTCAAAAGAATATAATATCGATAATTGTAAATGCATCACCGATGATTATAGTATTGATATTTGCATTGGCATCAGGAATATTTACAAATTTCACTTCAAATTTAGTTACAGTGTCATTTGTAAGTACAGTGCTTATGACTATAAAACCAGGAGGAGTGGAGCTTGCAGCACTTATTTCAATGATAGGTTTTGCTTCTTCTTTAGCAATGATGACTGCACCATCTATGCCATATGTAGCAATTTCAATAGGAAGTGGATGGATAAATTCCAAAGATTGCTTAAAATATGGTGGGATATTTTTAATAATATCAACAATAGTATTAGTATTTGTAACTTATAATATTGGATTAATAGTATTTTAATTGTGTTATTAAAAATTATATTAGAGAAAATATATATTTAATTAGTCAAATGAAATAATTAAAAGAGGAATTATGTTACAAGAAGAAAGAAATAAAATTGATAAAATTGACAAACAAATAGTTAAGCTTTTAGAAGAACGTATGGAAGTAGCTGCAGAAATAGCAAAGATTAAAAAAGAAAATAATATGGAAATATTTAATTCTTCTAGAGAAAAGATTGTTATAGAAAAAGTGAAGTCATATCTTGAAAATGAAAATCTTGAAGAATATTTAGAAAAGGTTTATCTAAATTTGATGGATATTTCTAAAGATTATCAAAAAGATATAATAGAAAAATTAAAGTGAAATAGTATTACGATAATTTTATTTAAAAGTAAAACGGTAAACTCGAATTTGAGTTTACCGTTTATTATATTCTATTAGAACCTTATTAACGAAAGTTTATTATAATCCTAAGTCAATAATTCTTGTCATTTGTAATTGTTTGTCTCTTATTGATTTTTGAGCTGCTGCAAGTCTTGATATTGGAACTCTAAATGGAGAACATGATACATAGTCAAGTCCTAGTTCATCGCAGAATGCTACTGATGATGGTTCACCACCGTGTTCACCACAGATACCTAATTTAATATTCTTTCTTGCTTGTTTTCCTAATTTAACTGCATTGATCATTAATTTACCAACACCTTTTTGGTCAAGTACTTGGAATGGATCTTTTTCGAAGATACCGTCATCTAAGTATTGAGTTAGGAATTTACCAGCGTCATCTCTTGAGAATCCGTAAGTTAATTGTGTTAAGTCATTTGTACCGAATGAGAAGAATTCAGCTACTTCAGCAATTTCATCAGCTAATAAAGTTGCTCTTGGGATTTCAATCATAGTACCTACATGGTATTCTAATTTCATTCCTTCTTCTTCAAATACTTTATCAATTTCTTTTCTTACAGAGTTAGCTACCACTTCTAATTCCTTAGCATCACCTGCAAGAGGAATCATGATTTCTGGATGAACTACGATTCCTTCTCTAGAAACTCTAACTGCAGCTTTTGCGATAGCTCTAGCTTGCATTTGGTAGATTTCTGGGAAAGTAATAGCAAGTCTTAAACCTCTATGACCTAACATTGGGTTAACTTCGTGTAAGTCATCGATAACTTTTTTCTGTTCTAATATAGTTACACCTAATTCATTTGCCACAATAGCTATATCTTCTTCTGTATGTGGTACGAATTCATGTAGAGGTGGATCTAAAAGTCTTATTGTAACATTTCTTCCATCCATAACTTTGTATATATCATAGAAGTCTTGTTCTTGAACTGGTTCAATCTTAGCTAATGCTTTTTCTCTTTGTTCTCTTGATTTTGAAAGAATCATTTCTCTTACAGCATTGATTCTATCTTCTGCAAAGAACATATGCTCTGTACGACATAGACCTACACCTTCAGCACCTAAGTCTAAAGCTTGTTGAGCATCATGTGGAGTATCAGCATTTGCTCTAACTTGTAATCTTCTTACTTCGTCAGCCCATGACATAAATGTTGCAAATTTACCTGATAATTCAGGATCTATTGTTTCAATCTTACCTTTATAAACAGTTCCTGTTGAACCATCTAGAGAAATCATATCTCCTTCGCCTAATTGTATGTCGCCAACTGTAACTACTTTATTTACTTCGTCAACTTTAACTTCATGAGCTCCAGCTACACAACATTTACCCATACCTCTTGCTACTACAGCAGCGTGAGATGTCATACCACCACGAGAAGTTAATATACCTTTAGCAGAATCCATACCTTGTAAATCTTCTGGAGAAGTTTCTGTACGAACTAAGATAACAGGTTCTTCTTTAGCGTTTCTTAACATTGCATCATTAGCTGAGAATGAAATATATCCTGTAGCTGCTCCTGGTGAAGCTGCTAAACCTTTAGTTAATACTTCAGCTTTTTCTAGAGCTTCTGCATCAAATTTTGGATGTAGTAATTGATCTAATTGAGTAGGTTCAATCATCATTAAAGCTTCTTCTTTAGTTCTTAAACCTTCTTCAACCAAATCTACAGCTATATTTACAGCTGCTTGAGCAGTTCTCTTACCTGATCTTGTTTGTAATATAAATAATTTACCATCTTCAATAGTGAATTCAAGATCTTGCATATCTCTATAGTGTCTTTCTAATAATTCACCAGTCTTGAAGAATTCATCATAAACTTCAGGCATTTGATCATGTAGATGTGAAATATGTTCTGGAGTTCTTATACCAGCTACTACGTCTTCACCTTGTGCGTTAATTAGGTATTCACCAAATAATTCATTTTCACCTGTAGATGGGTTTCTTGTAAATGCAACCCCTGTACCAGAGTTATCTCCGCCGTTACCAAATACCATTGATTGAACGTTAACTGCAGTACCTAAGTCATGAGGAATATTATTTAATTTTCTATATAATATAGCTCTTTCATTATTCCATGATTTAAATACAGCTGTTACAGAGTCTAATAATTGTTGGAAAGGATCTTGTGGGAAGTCTTCTCCTACTTCTTTTTTATAAATTTCTTTATATCTTCTTACAACTTCTTTTAAGCTTTCTGCAGGAATATCTTTATCTAATTGAACGCCTGCTTTTTCTCTTTCTTCTGTAAGTACATCTTCAAATAATTCTTTGTCAACACCTTTTGATACGTCAGAGAACATTTGAATAAATCTTCTATATGAATCGTATGCAAATCTTGGATTTTCAGTATGTTTTGCTAAACCTTCAACAGATTCATCTGTAAGTCCTAAGTTTAAAACTGTATCCATCATACCTGGCATGGAAACTACAGCACCAGATCTAACAGAGAATAGTAGAGGATTTGTATTATCACCAAATTTCTTTCCTAATTCTTGTTCTGTTTTTTCAACATGTTTCTTAATTTCTTCTATTAGACCATCCCAAACATTACCGTTTTCATCGTAATATCTTATACATGCTTCAGTAGTTACTGTGAAACCATAAGGTACATTGATACCAAGTCTTGTCATTTCTGCAAGGTTAGCACCTTTTCCCCCTAGGAGACTTCTCATTTCTTTTTGGCCTTCATCAAAGCCATAAACATATTTCTTTTCCATTTTTACCCCTTCCTTTTGTCTATAGAGTTTTTTATTATATCGGAGGCTTCTTCGATTGACATATGAGTCATATCAATTGATATACAGTTCAATTTTTCAATTACTAAATTGCAGTACTCTAATTCTTTATTGATTCTTTCTATATCAGCATAATCTGAATCGTGAGGAATACCTAAAGAATGAATTCTTTGTTTCCTTACTTCCGCTAGCCTTTTTGGATCCATAACTAGAGCAAATATTTTACTTGGATCAATCATGAATAATTCCTTTGGAATTTCAATTTCTGGTACCAAGGGTATATTTGTAACTCTATAACCAATATTAGACATGTAAATGGATAGGGGAGTCTTTGATGTTCTAGAAATCCCCAAAATTACAATGTCTGATTCAACTATTGATTTAGGATTAGACCCATCGTCATTATTCAGAGCAAAAGCTACCGGATTGGATTCTAAGCTATCTCTAACGATTTTGGAGATATCTCCTCCGCTAGAAATTTTAGAAAAAATACTTCCTAAAAATTTATATACTACTTGGTAAACATCAAGATATTTAATACCTAGTTCTTTACATTTTTTTATAGTATATTCAGCCATTAAACTGTCTTCAAACGAAAAATACACAATTTGGTCATCCATGAAAAAGTCAAAGTTTTCAAGTTCTGATTTTGTATTCAATTTATCATATATTCTTATATCTGTTTGTAGATCTTGTAGAAAATAATTTCTAATAAGAATATGAGTTAATGTTTTTGAATTTCTATCAGATAGAATCCATACTTTTTCGTTCTGCATTTTTCACTCCAATTTAATATCCTATGCATATTATTATACCAAAAAAAGAAAAAATGTCTACAAAATTTAATAAAGATTACATTTTCATAAATTTTCATAATATCGCTAAAAATTGTGAAAAATACAATGTTATTATATCTGGAAAATGTTAGCATTGTTTAATTTTTGTTAAACTTATGTAAAAAGGTGGTTAAGCCTTCTAACAATGTCACTTGCTTGACTAAAACTCTGTTAAATACTATAATTATTAAATAAAATTATCATTAAAATAGACAAATTATATTGAGGGAGGCTGAATGAAAAATTTAGAAAAAAATTATAATCCTAAAAGCTTTGAAGATAGGATATATAGACAATGGGAGGAAGGCGAATATTTTAAAGCCGAAGTTGATAAATCGAAAGAGCCTTTCACAATAATCATGCCTCCACCAAATGTTACAGGTAATTTACATATGGGACATGCTCTTGTTTCGACTTTACAAGATATAATGATTAGATATAAAAGAATGTCAGGCTATTCAACATTATGGTTGCCAGGTACAGATCATGCTTCTATAGCTACTGAAGCAAGAGTAGTTGAAAAAATAAAATTAGATGGTAAAACAAAAGAAGAATTAGGT
This sequence comes from Bacillota bacterium, assembly GCA_023418535.1. The sequence goes on from JAEZZN010000108.1 coordinate 36,346, forward strand.
AGAGAAGGCTTTTTAGAAGAAGCTTGGGCTTGGACTGAAAAATACGGCGGAAACATAAATAAACAATTGAGAAAGTTGGGAGTTTCAGCTGACTGGTCTAGATCTGCTTTTACATTAGATGAAAATCTTTCAAAAGCTGTAGAAGAAGTTTTTGTAAATATGTATGATGATGGTTTGATTTACAAAGACAAAAAGATAATTAACTATTGTCCAGTATGTAATACTTCATTATCTGATATCGAAGTTGATCATGAAGATAATGAAGGAAAAATTTGGTATTTCAAATATCCATTAAAAGATTCAGAAGGATTTTTAACTATAGCTACAACAAGACCTGAAACAATGTTAGGTGACTTGGCTGTTGCGGTAGATCCTACAGATGAAAGATATGAAGATTTAATTGGAAAGACTTTAATATTACCTATAGTAGAAAGGGAAATACCAATAATAGCGGATGATTATGTTGACAAAGAATTTGGTACAGGAGCCGTTAAAATTACTCCATCTCATGATCCTAATGATTTTGAAGTAGGTAAGAGACACAATTTAGGTCAATGTGTAGTTTTAGAAAATGATGCAACTATTTCTGAAGGTTATGGTAAGTTTTCTGGACTTGATAGATATGAAGCAAGAAAGTTAATTGTTGAAGAACTTGATAATCTTGGATTATTAGAAAAAATAGAAAAAATCAATAATTCAGTTGGTCATTGCTCTAGATGTGGTACTGTAATTGAACCTTTATTATCAGACCAATGGTTTGTAGCGATGGAAAGTCTTGCTAAACCAGCTTTAGATGCATATAAAAATGGTGAATTAAAAATTATTCCAGAGAGATTTGGAAAGATATATGTAAATTGGTTAGAAAATATAAGAGATTGGAATATTTCAAGACAACTTTGGTGGGGACATAGATTACCTGTTTATTATACTGAAGATGGACAAACAATAGTTTCTAAAGAAAAACCAGATGAAAAAATATATGGTAAAGTAACAAGAGATCCTGATACACTTGATACTTGGTTCTCATCAGCTTTATGGCCGTTTTCAACTCTTGGATGGCCGGATACAGATTCAGAAGATTACAAATACTTTTTCCCAACCAATGCATTGATTACAGGCTATGATATTATATTCTTCTGGGTAATCAGAATGGTATTTTCATCACTTTATAATACTGGAAAACTTCCATTTAATACTGTATATCTAAATGGATTAGTAAGAGATGCTCAAGGTAGAAAGATGTCTAAGTCACTTGACAATGGTATAGATCCTTTAGATGAAATTGATAAATATGGAGCAGATGCTTTAAGAATGAATTTAGTTTCAGGTAACACTCCTGGAAATGATATGAGATACATTGACGATGATGTAAAAGATAAAAGAAATTTTGCAAACAAATTATGGAATGCATCTAGATTTATTTTAATGAATATGGAAGATGGAAAAGAATATACATTAAATGAAGATAGACTGACTATAGAAGATAAATGGATTATTTCTAGAATAAATACATTATCTAAAGATGTTGAAAGATTATTCAAAACATATGAAATGGGGATAGTTGCATCAAACTTATATGAATTTATCTGGTTTGAATTTTGTGATTGGTATATTGAATTTGTTAAAACTAGATTACATAATGAAGGTGAAGAAAAAGACAATGCAATAGCAGTTTTACTTTATTCATTGGATAAGATATTAAAATTACTTCATCCATATATGCCATTTATTACTGAAGAAATATATTCATATTTACCAAACTCAGTTGATAAAATTATTACTCAAAAATACCCAGTATATGAAGAAAAATATGATTATTCATATGAAGAGAAGTCAATCAATAAATTGATAGATGCTATTACATCTATTAGATCTCAAAAGACAGAATTAAAAGTACCAGCAAAGAAAAAGTCTAAATTATATATCTATGCACTAAATGAAGAAACTAAAGATATATTTACTAAGTTAAAATCAAGTTTACAATCATTAGCAAATCTAAGTGATGTAGAAATATTAGATGAAGAATTAGACCTGGAAGATGTTGCTACTATTATAAAAGAAGATTATAAACTGTATCTATCTCTTGAAGGATTAATCGATTATCAATCAGAATATAAGAGATTAGAAGAAGAAAGAAATCATGTAATATCAGAGCTGAAAAGAGCTGAACAAAAATTACAAAACGAAAAATTTACTTCTAAGGCACCAAAACATTTAGTTGATATGGAAAGAGAAAAGAAAGATAAATATACTAAAATGTTAGAAGAAGTAGAAAGAAGTATTAAAGAGATAAAAGAAAAATTGTAATCTTATTTTAATTTGTTTTATGGAGGAAAAATGGATAGAAAAAAAGTAGTTCTTTTTGAAGCTGATAAAATTAAAGAAACAGTTAAAAGAATGGGTCAAGAAATAACAGAAGCATATAAAGGGGAAACTGTAGTTGCCATATCTCTTTTAAGAGGAAGCTTTGTATTTGCTGCTGACTTAGTTAGAGAAATTAAAGTTCCTACAATAATTGACTTCATGACTACTTCTAGTTATGGAGATAAATTAGAAACTTCAGGAAGAGTAGATATAGTTCATGATTTACGTACAGATTTAAAAGGACAAAATGTACTTATAATTGATGATATATGTGATTCAGGTCATACACTTAAAGCGATTATTAATTTTATTAAAGAGAAAAATCCTAAATCAGTTAAAACAGCTGTATTTCTAGATAAACCATCTAGAAGAGTGGTTGATGTTTATCCTGAATTTATAGGAGAAGAAATAGAAGATTTATTTGTAGTGGGTTATGGATTAAACTACGGTAATTATTATAGAAATTGTCCATATATATTTGCTTTTATGGAAAATGATGAGAATAAATAATGTACAAACAATTTTCAGATTTTTATGATCAATTAGTATTTGATATAGATTATAAAAAATACTTAAATAATATTAAAGAAATATTACTGTCAAACAATATTCATTCAGGGAATATCTTAGAAATAGGAGCCGGAACGGGTAATTTAACTCGTGAACTTGCCAAACTAAATAATTTCAATATATTAGCAATAGATAATTCTGTAGAAATGATGAAACATGCAATTGAAAAAATAAGCGAATTCGAAAATGTAGATTATATATATCATGATATGTTTGAATTTAATTATAAAATGTATGGATTCGATGCGGTTGTAAGTTTACTAGATGTTATGAATTATGTTACTGAAATAGAAGATTTAGAATATTTATTTAATTCTATATATGAATCACTTAATGATGGTGGAGTATTCATATTTGATATCAACTCAAGATATAAGCTTTTAGAAGTTCTAGGTAATAACACATATGTATATGAAAAAGATAATATTTTTTATACTTGGGAAAATACTATAGATGAAGAATATGACGATTTAGTATATTTTGATTTAAATTTCTTTTATAAAGAAGAAGACGGAAAATATAATAGAATATATGAAGAACAAGTTGAAAGATATCATTCAATAGAAAATATAATAAATATACTTACAAATGCAGGTTTCACCAATATAGAATATTGTGATGAAGATGGCGGAGAATATATAGAAAATAAAACACAAAGAATATTATTTAGTGCTAAAAAATAAAGTTTGATTAATGCATAACTCTATGTTATTATGCTATTTAGCAGAACACTGCTAAATAAATGGAGGATAAAATGGTTAAAGGAACAGTTAAATGGTTCAACGCAACTAAAGGTTTTGGTTTCCTTACAACTGAAGATGGACAAGATGTATTCGTACATTTTTCTGCCTTAGAAGATAATGGCGAATTTAGAACTTTAGACGAAGGTCAAGCGATTGAGTTCGAAATTATTGAAGGCGAAAAAGGCCCACAAGCTTCTAATGTAGTAAAATTATAATAATATTTTTTGATTGGAAGTGGTGGTGTGTCAGAATGACTAAATTTCTGATACACTACCTTTTTTTTCTGATTCTTTGATGTTTACTTAATCATAAACTTTTGGTTTTAATAGAAATTTTTAGTTTTTTTTAGTTTTTGGCAAAAA
>JAEZZN010000115.1 GCA_023418535.1 Bacillota bacterium
CCTTTGATCATAGGAAACAAGGTAAATTTTCTGTTACAATTTCTTTTCCTATCACCAAAGATAAGCAATAAATTATAAAAACCGTAGGATGTCCTGAACCCTAAAAGTTAGACTAATAGTTAATTTGCAATAGATAAGGTTTGATGCCGATACTGTAGCGGTGTTAAACCTTTTCTTTTTATATTTATTCTTTCTTCATTGTAATAATGAATGTATTCTTCCATAGCAGTTTTTAAATCATCCAATGTTTTAAACGTTGATTCCTCGCCATAAAACATTTCATTCTTCATGATACCAAAGAAATTTTCCATTAATGAATTGTCCATACAGTTTCCTTTACGAGAAAATGATTGTTTGATTCCTTTGTCGATTAACCATTTCTTGTATTGCTTCATTTGATATTGCCATCCTTGATCTGAATGGAAGATTAACCCCTCTAAATCATCATATTGTTCAAAAGCTCTTTCAATCATTCTCTTTGTTTGTTCAAAGTTAGGTGTTAGAGATATATCAAAACTAATGATAGAATTATCGTATATATCCATGATTGGCGATAAATATAATTTACCATCTGATATCTTGAATTCAGATACATCGGTTGTCCATTTCTGATTAGGTCCTGTAGTACTAAAATCTCTCACATAAGTTGTTTTGTGGTTAACTTTATCTATTTCTTTATACAGTAGTAAGTTTTCTTTTGATACACCATTATCTCCTTTATATGAATGATATTTATGTTTGACTGGTTTTTTCGTATAATCCATTTTCTCTCATGATTCTTTGAATTCTTTTATGATTAATTCCCATTAATTCATCATTTAAACTAAGAATGATTCTTCTATATCCATATCTTGACTTATGTTTATCGAATGTAGGTTTGATGATATCAAGGATTTCCTTATCTTTGTTTTCCTTTCTTTGAATAGCATTTAAATGCTTCTTAGATTTATAATATTCATAAGTTGATTTAGCTAATCCTGCTACTTTCAATAAGACCTTAAGTTTGAATGTTGGCCTTAGCTCATTAACGATAATTACTTTTTCTTTCGTTGTTGGTCTTTTTTCTTTTGAACTAAGGCTCTCAATTTTTTTAAGTATGCATTTTCTGCTTCTAGATATTCTAATCTTTCTTCATAATATTTATTCTTTTCTTCAGGGGTCATTTGATCTAAAGACTTTGAATGGTTTAATTTTTTTTTCATTTTTTTCCTACCTCTTTTTAGATATTTTAAACCTTCAATACCTTTTTGTAAATAAATATTATGCCATTTTATGAGCAGTCCTTCTTGAATACCAACTGAATTAGCTACTTTTGTGTAGCTTTCTCCATTTTCAACTCTCATAAATAATTTGATTCTCTGATTAACAGGTATAGTAGGCCTATTATGTTCTAAACCATATTCTCCCATTGATTCAAAAATCTTTACCCATCTTCTTATTTGATCACGAAAAGATTTATGTCTTACATCTGGAGGAACATTAATATGTTCTCCATTTTTATATTTCATTACACATTCTAATTTAAATTCTTTTGAATATTTCATAAGAAAAGCGAACCTCCTAAAGTTGGTCTAACTTTAAGGGTTCGCTACAAGCGATAACTCTTACGTCTCTTTTTTATCTATTATTTTTACTAAAGAACCTAAACGAATTTTGCTTACAGGTAGTGAAATTATGGCACATAATATTATATGAATCAGTAAATTTATGGATCTTGTTTTAAAAAATGGTATAATATTTGCTTTTGACCAATCATATCCAAATAATTTCATTATAGGGGTTAATACCATTCCTAAAAACATGTGTATGGCGACAGATACTCCAAGTGCCACGATAATATAATTTATTACTATCAAGACTCTGGGGGCTGTTTTTAATAGCAGGATAACTAAGAAGAGATATAGCATACATACTATTATTGCTGATAGCACATTTACTATATACACCCATTCTCCTGTTATATATGGTTTTGATATCCATTCGTTTGTGTAATAGCATGCGTAGAAAAATATAACGAAGATATCTGGTAGAAATGCTAAGATTGATAATGTGCTTATTACGATTGTTTTATAGAATTTATATGCTATTATAAACATAAGTAAGAATAATGCTATAACTATCATAACCGCACCTCCGATTATTAGATAACTAATTTTACCATATGGAAATCAATTTATCAGGTACTATATTGGATCAAATAGTAAAATAATTCCCTATGCAAGAATATTCTTTATTAAAATCTGAGATAATCAAACTATATCAAACCAGGAAATACTATGAGAAATATATGGGAAAGGAGAAGGAAAGGTAGATATTCTTCCTTTTATAACACTATTATATCTACAAGAACCATTAAATTATAATAAAGCTTTTACATCATTATATGTTTTATATAGATGCTTCAATGACATATCGAGAATTGGTTCAAACATAAATGAATTCAAATGGATATTTTCCGGTGTTATCATTGCTACAATCTCTAAGGTATTCATTGCACCATCATTTATATACTTTTTATACGCTTTAATAAGCCATGCACTTTGGTTTTTTTTGCTGAATATATCTTTCAATATATCATGCCCATTTGATAAATCAGATACTATTTTATTCTGTATATATGACTCGGATATCAATCTTATTGCCATAGATAAGATGAGTTTATTCTCAATTTTCAACTTCTCTATATCTTTAATTTTTTCGCTTTCTTGCATTAAAACATCATACACCATTTCATTTTCTCTACCTTTTGCAAATGTAACAGGTTCTTTTTTACACCAATATTTATTAAAAATATCTTGAATTTGATTTAAAGTGATCTGTCTTGTATTTTCCTTGTAATGCAAAACACTTGTAAGAATCAAATAATCTTCGTTATCATCGCCTTCCGTATATTCAATTAGGTTACGAACAAACGGTATAGATGCAATCATAATATTATCACTATTGTTTCTAACTAGAGTATTTTTATAGTGCATGAAAATATTTTTTGTATACTGCCCTTTTTCTAATTTTATTTTATCTGAATCTACAAAAGCTATGAAAGAATTAACAGGCTTTGTAATTCTAGAAGATACTGTTCTGTAAAAATCAAAATTATGTGTTAGTAGTAGAATTTTAAATAGTTTTTTACCTTTTGTATCAGTGTATTCCGAAATATCACTAATATACTCTATAATTGCATATTTATTTTTGTAGTCGAAAGATTCTGAAATATCATCAAGTATAACAAAACACTCCTTACCTTGTTTTTTTGCAACTAAGATTTGAAAAATCATATTTAATATATAATATGCCCTACGTTCACCTGTACTTAAAACATTAAGCAAATTATCTTTCGTTACTTCTTTTTTTCCCTACTATCCGAAAAAATATACTTAAAACTTGGTAATTCCATATTCAAGATAACATCTTCCTGATTCGATGGTTCAATTGAAAAAGGAACAAAAAATCTTTCTTTAAATAAATCTAAGGCTTTCTTCCAATCTGTAACTTGTTGTTTTGCAGCATCACGCAATTTCTTTAAATCTTTTTGTGCTTTTTTATAATCATATATCAATTCATCAAGTAAATGCTCATAACAAAGAAAAGCTTTAACCCATACTTTTTTCTTGAATAAATCTATATCATTATATTCTACTATTATATCTTGATGAGTTTGCAAAAATGTATTAAATGCTTGTGTATCTTTATTTTTACTTATTGCTTTGTTAATTCTTTCAAATAAATCTTTAATTTCCTCGGAATCTAATACTTGTTCTTTTTCTTTTTTTATGAGATCATCTAATGCCTTTTTGTCTTTTAATATTATTGAAACACTCCCATCTTTAGCCTTTAGTATTACTTCGTTATTGGCGGCAAAAAAGCCGTTAGTATTCAATGCATTACTTATATTCTCATAATTATTGTGATCAATAATTCCTTGTTGCATATATAAAGATTTGTCAACCAACTCTCTATACTTATTTGCATACTCCTCTATTAATTCTCCTGTTTTTCCAGTCTTCATCATTGAATAAACTTTGTCATTAAACATTTCAGCATATTTCAAATCATCTTCATTTAATGAGCAATCCATTACCAGATCGTGTAATAGTTCTTTTATATTAATTAAGCAATCATATTCTTCCTTTGATGTTAATCCCCAAACATTCAGCATAATATTTTTAACATCAAAATTACCACGAGTTGAATACCCAAACTTATCTTTAATTTTACTGTACAATGATTCTTTTTTAGACTTTATTGAGTCATGGATACTTAGATATGCTTTTCTCAATGACTCATTAGCCATCAACAAACCTTGTCCTTCATATGCATTTTCATCAAATGGATTTATTGCTATAATTTGTTCTTTTGATAATTCCACATTATCTTCATCGGAAATATTACACAAACTCTTTAATCCAAATACTTTTTCCTCAACTTGCCTGTCATCTCTTATAGCTTCAAACGTTTTTGCCAATGAAGACTTCATCGTTCCATTTGGTGCATAGATAATAGCAACATTATTATTTGAATAATCAATAGTTTCAGTTAATTTTTTAATCCCATAACAATTTTCTAAGTTCATTTGTAATTTTTGCATATTCCATACCTTCTTCTATAAAAAATTTACAACTTTCTATGTAACATTCACCAACTAAAGCCATGTTAATTAAAATAGCGGAATTACCTATTTAAATATTGATTCCATCTATATAATTATTGAATAATGATCCAGAACTGAATTCAAGTTAATATAGTGTTCTACAATCTTAACTCCATCTAAATCAGTTCTATCCACATGAATTTTTGTATAGTAGTTTTTTTCTGTAGGTAACAATAATCCATTATATATAAAAAATTTAGGGTACTTCTGCTTTAAATTATAATGATAGAATAGCTATTTATAATTCAGTTTATCAACTTCTGCATTAAAATATTTGGAATCGAAAAGAACAATTCGTGATTATCACCACCACTAAATATATGATCGTACAGCATTTTATATGAACTTCTACCTCTATATTGCAATCTTTTTTTCTACGCTTTACACATATTCCATTTATGGCGGAAAGAATTTATTTTGTTTGTTTTCTCCCAAAATAATTTTATCTTCTTCTATTGCGCAAAAACCATCGTTAAGATATTCATTTATCATTACTTCCCAATAATTTTCAAATTTTAATGTCATAAGTTTAACACTATCTCTAGTTGTACTTTCTTACTCTATATATTCAATCAAATTATTAATAAGCCTTCTGTCTATATCTTTAAAATACCTATTTCTAATCTTTTTTTAATTCAATAAATATACATCTTAAATTATTGAATAGATTATTTTTATTAATATATTCATGCGGCATAATCATGTTTATAATCTTCTTATACCTGCTTGCATCTGCTAAAACGTAATTTATACATCCACTAATAAATACACTTTTATCCCTAGTCCTCTTGATAGTAAACGGAAAAAATATTACACCCTTTTTCTGAATGATTTTATTTTATTTGATTTATTTACTGTTTTATACCAATTTATGTTTCCGCCATTTCCATTATCGTAATATTGTTCATTAAATAAATATAAACCATATTTCTTATAATGCATAAAATACCCAAATACGCTTTTATTGGGAATTCTCCTTTTTTTCCCTTATCAAAACTTCCATAACTTAATTTTGATTTCGATAAAATATAAAGTATCTGTTTCATACAAGAAATTTGATCATGTTCATCATCTTTAACTTTATAATGTTTTGGTAACGAAAATAAAAATTTGTCATTTTTTATAATAGTTACAAAAAAAAGATTCTAAGACTTCTATTATATTGATCACAATAATCAAATATATCTCAAAAATTTACGAAGTCTTTATCAACAGTTTGACCGTCATTTACTACTCAAATTTTCTCTGGACTCACTTCACACCTCTGCAATTATTGTTTGTCATATAAATCAATTAGTTCTTCACTAAATACATTGACTTTCTTACCAAAATCTTTATCTGGAATCATCCCCTGTTCCCATTTTGAAACATCTTGCTCTGATATGTTCAGCTTTAAAACTAAATCTTTTTGAGAAAGCATATTCTCAGTTCTTAGTTTGTAATTTTTTTCACTAAACTTCATTTGGATAACCCCCTTGAGCTACACTATTATTTTAAAAATTTGTCTACCCTTTCTAACTTGTAATATGTAGCCTAATATATATTATTGCCACTTCAAATATACATTAAATGAAATATACAACAAATTTAGGGTTGCAATCACTCTATATGCACTAACAGTTTTGTATTATAGTAATATTTCAATATATAACCTTACTTGTTATTTGCTTTTTCTATACCAACAATTACTTGTTTAAACGCCAAAAGATGTTTTCCAGATTCTCATCAAGGATATTTTGTCGTTCTCCTTGTTCAATGTATTCATCATAAAGGAAAATCATTTGGTGTACTTAAGTGCTTTATTCTCTTATATTTTAAATGTTATCGGTTTATCTTTTCTTCTTTTATTCTTATTTGTTCTTCTATGTTTTTCATTTTCTTTGTTCTTTCTTCTTGATTTTGAGCAAAAAAACAGTAAATCGATTTACTGCTTCGTGCATTGCTATCTTATATCTTATTTGGTTTTTGAGTTTAATACACTGGGATTTATAAATTACTATCTAACCATGTTTTTAGTTCATCAAAACTATAATCTCC
>JAEZZN010000019.1 GCA_023418535.1 Bacillota bacterium
GGACTTTGACTTTGATAATCCTCCTGAAGCTAACTCAACTGAAAGATTAAACTTAGTAATGATGGAAGCTGAACTTCCAGACATCATAATTAATCTTCCTATGACCGATCTACTTAAATATGGTGAATAATGAATTAGAGAAGCAAATTAAAAATGAAGCCAATAATGCAATATTACTCGATATAATTATGTATATTCGTTCATCAAATATAAGTCCTTACTATTAGGAAAAAGTCCGTCGAGATATTGGAGAAATGATTCTCGATGGAGAAAAAAGAGGCAAGACTGCAAAAGAAATCATAGGAGATGACTATAAGTCATTTTGTGATAATGTAATCGAAGAGATCCCTAAATTGAGTAAATTAGAGTATATACTTTCTCTATCTAGAACAGTATTACTATCTTTAAATGTTCTACTACTAATCTGGCTTGTTTGTAGCTTAATCAAACTATTCAAGAATAATACATTTCCTTATTTCACAATTACATTAGGAGACATAATTACTGTAATAATAATTGTCATAAGTGCTTTTGGAATATTTAATGCTATTTCCAAAAATTCTTTTTTCCTTGATGACAAAAAAAATCGAAAAAGTTTTTCTCTATTTTTATTATTTTATTTTTTTCTATAGTATTTATTTGTACTTGTGTGAGTGCACTTATTAAATATCCTTTTTTCCATATTCACGCACTTGTTATAGCTGCTATAATTGTCACCCTATTTATCATATATAAAATTCTTGACATAAAACTTGATTAATAATTTCTACTAACTATTTGTAGATTCGACAGAATAAAAGAAGCACATAACTAAAAGATTTTATCTCAAAGTCATGTGCTTTATTTTAATTTTCACTCTTCTGGTTTTTTAAAACTAACTTAACACTTTTTATTTAGGAAAAAGCACTCTCGCGCTATACCACTCCATAAGTTGAAACAACATAAAGAAGTTCGATGTATTGTAAGTAAATAAACTTCCGATTTATGAGGTAATAAATTTAATTAATAATGAAGTATTTATAAACATGGTGAGCTGGAGATTCCTGTAGAGCTTACGAGATAAAGAAGCTGATTGGTTAAATAGAAATCAAGTCGCAACTTTATTTGATCGTGATATAAAAACTATAGGAAAGCACATTAATAATGCACTTAAAGCATTTATGTAAATAGCAAAAAAGCCAACAGAATTTACCATCTGTTGGCTTAATTATTTTCTCTTGAAAGTAGCTTGACTTTTTTTATTGATAAATAAGCACTCTCAAAGCACTTCAACTAAACACTTAACACCTTAAGTTTGTTAGTAATGTCAATAGTAGCTGATATAATTCCCTTCTACTCCCACTCGATATGTCCATTGATGCCGTTTATTCAAAATGGAATAAAATCAAGGGTTTTGTTATCGGATTTAGCCTTATTATCCGTTTTATTTCTGTTTATCCGATTTTTTACAAGCATAAAGTCAAAGATCTATAATTTGTTTACAAAAGCTAAAATGTCTGTTTTCTCCTTTCCCAACATATGATCAGTAATGTCAATTGCCGGCTGGAAAATACTCATATTCCCCTCAAAATGATTAAATTCATTCAACAAAGTTTTCTTTGTTGTAAGAAAAACTCTATTCTTTATATCATCACTATTTTTACTATTTTCAGGAAAAGCTTTTGAAATTATCTGTCCAAGTTGTTTAGCTCCATTCTTACTTTCAGTATCTATCTTATACTTCGATACTAATTTTTTCTCTATCAATAATCTTAAAAACAAATAAGTAAATGAATGTACTAGCGTACGATTTAATAATGGATATTTCTCTTTATCAACAATTTCCTTTCCATCAACAGTTTTATTCAACATATCATCAACATTCACTTTATAATTATTAGGAATTATATTATTCTTGTTCCCGAATAACTTTATATAACACTCTGCTATATCAACTGTATTTGTTTTATATCCATGCATTAATTGAGTTAGATTTTCTTTAATATCATTATTATTAATAATTGTTGAATATCCTCTCATAAAAGGAATTAACGAAATCAAAAATAATTCTACATCTATTATATGTTCATAAATCTTTTCTCTAAATGTTTTTAACAACTCATCAAGGTTAATAAGCATATCACGTTCATCAGAATTTAATGCTATAAACCCATTTTCTTCATTCTCTGTGTTATTGAATAAAAATAACTTAAAGCATTTTTTAAATTGTCCATCTAAAAGTCTTAATAGATCTACATTATGAGTTAAAATAACCCTTTTCTTATTCTGTAATATCTTAACTATTGCATAAGCTATTTTATTTTTATAAATAGAATCAAAGCTAGAAATAGGATCATCTAGTATTATAATTGGTTTGTCAGAGTTTTTTGCTTTCAAAAATTCAAATGTTAACGATAGAAAATTTTGTTCTCCTGAACTTAATGGCAATTCTTCTCTGTTAATCCCAAGAAAAGCTTTATTCTCTAAAACAATTTTTATATTCTTCTTATCATCTCTAATTATCTGCAGCTTCTTACTCATATTGTTACTGATAATCTGCTCAATATATAAAAAATCTTCCTCTGTAATATCTGGCTTCTGATTTATCAATTTTTGATATTCTTCATTTTTTATCTTTATATCAGAAGATTTATATAGTTGTACCAATTCCCTTATTACCTTGTTCGCAAATATATTCTTATATTCTTTAATCGACTCTTTAAGTAACAAAACATCACTCAAATTCCCTGTTTCAATTGCACCTAGCATAATATCCTTTATTCTAAACGGATCTTTTTCACTTATATTAGCAATTATCTTTTCAACAATTTTTTTAGTCTTTGCATCTAATGTCTTTATAATTTCTTCCTTATTTTTGGATTTTTTATTTAATAAATTTTCAGAATCAATTCCATCTGAATCACAAACTATACACTGGTCTTTGTAACTGAAACGTGAAAGTATCTTTATGGCTTCTGTATTCTCCTCTATTTCCTTAATGTGAGAATTATTAGCTAACTTACTTGTATCTATCGTTTCAATTTCAGTAATAAGGGGATTCTTTTCTGATAAATCAGAAATGATATAATCTAGCTTGGCCTGTTCATAGTCAGGAATGGTTATTTGAGTATGCTTGTCCAATTCCAAAATATAAGTATCCACGCCAGTTTTGGAGCCTTTAGTTCTGTTGTTCATTAAATCTTTAATTATATCTTGAATACTTGTCCATTCAGAAAAGCAATCTATCGATTTACTACTGCTTGAAGATACACTGTAATTACTTTTTAAGATAGAAATACTTTCAGTGCAAAGTCTATTATACTCATTTGCTATATATTCCTGTAATTCAAATTCTTTTTTTATGTCATCTCCTAATAAAAAATCTTTCGTTTCCCCTTGTATGATATTTCTGTTATTTTGATCGTTAATCACAAAAAATTGAGAACCATCCGTATACGCCTTCCCATCATAAGTATACTTTACTTTTGTTCCCTTTTCGGATGATAAAACCTTTACTAAACTTGTTTTACCAGTTCCATTAGGACCATAAATTACAGAAATTCCTTCTCTGGAAAAATCTATTTCATTATTTCTAGTTAGCCTTTTATAATCTGATACAAAAATATCTTCATTTTCAATTTTTTCAAAGCTAATCTTTGCCACCTTTATTCCTCCTAAAACTATAAATATTATGCCTTATACTCCCCTGTAGCTTCTTTTATCATCCCATCATGCCAATCTAACGTCTCTAATGGCATTTCATGGTATTTGTCAAACACTTCATACAGATATTTGTATTTAACCTTATTTTCAATTATTTTCTTAAGCGAATCTGTATCCATTGAAATAATCTTCATTCCTGTAATAGTTTCTTCGTCTCTAGTGTATGGAATTATCTTTCTATATCTAAAATCTGAGATTACATTTTTATCCAAATATGTGCTTACAAATAGGCTATAATCAAACGGATTATTAAATCTAATCCTATAATCGCCTAAATGCCTTGAAACAGGCTCCATTTCCATTCTTCTTTGATTATTTCCATCTGCAAGGGTCGCTTCAAGCAATAATGAATGTTTCGGATAAGAGGTGCACGCTTCATATTCATATATAATGTCTGCATAACCTCCAGCTGCATGTGTCTTAGGCAATAAATTAGCTTCTAATGATAACTTCATGAAGTCCAAAATATTCCCTTGTCTTTCAC
>JAEZZN010000009.1 GCA_023418535.1 Bacillota bacterium
AAAGACTAACTATTAAAAGTCAAGAGGTGAAACAAAGAAAATATAAGGAATGATATTGATAAAAACTGAATAAAAATAAGCATGAAAAAGCACCCTAAAGTTTAAGATTAAAAATAGGGTTAGTAAAGTTTTTGCCTTTTAAATAGTAATTTTCTCAAAAGAACCTGTAAATGATAAAGGCTATGCCCGAGCAAAGCTCGTCATTTACAGAACCTTTATCAAAAATTTGTATACAGTTAAGCAAAAACTAACTCTGCACTTGATAAGGTTCATTCTTAGTAAGAACAGCAAAAATAGTATGACAAAGCTTTCTAGCAACTGCATTGGTAGCAACTAGATGATGCTTTCCTTCTGTAATTTTCTTTTGATAATAAGCAGAAAAAACAGGGTCACAAAATTCAGCTCTAAGAGCGGATTGAAAAAGAGCACGCCTTAAGTAAGGAGAACCTCTTTTACTCATATGATTGTAAGTAGATTCATATTCTCCAGACTGAGAAACGCTAGCATCCAAACCAGCATAAGCGACAAGTTTAGAAGGATTAGAAAATCTTTTAATATCACCAATCTCACCTAATATAGTAGCTGCATTAACAGAACCGATACCTGGAATAGTAGTAATTGGAGAATTAAGTTTTTCAAGTAAAACTTCAATTTCATTCTCAACATCAGAAACCTGATTTTGAATAAAAGAAATTTGCTCAATAAGCATTTTGATTTGAAGACTAAATGAGTCCAGGCAGAAATTAATACCAAAAGAAGAAGAAGCCTTTTTAGAAAGTTCATCAATCTTCTTAGAAGCATAGTTTTTCCTAGTAACAGACTCAAGAAAAGTATTCAAATCATCAGAATTAATATCCTCAAAATCAGAAGGAGTAGAGAAATTTGAAAGAATTTCCTTAGAAGTCTTCCCAAAAATATTACTAAAAGAAGAGGCATATTCAGGGAAAACTTGATCTAAAAGTGCAATAGTTTTTCTTTTAAGATCGCTAATTGAAGAAATGAGGTAGGATCTAAATCTGGAAAGATTTCTCAAAGATAAATAATCTTCATTAGAAAGTGAAGTCTCAACGAAATCTCCATATCTAAGAAGATCAGCTATTAAAAGAGAATCAATAATATCAGTTTTTCTCTTTCTGATTTCTACACCTTGTCGCCAACCGTCAGTTTGGATTGGATTGATAACACGAACAGTAAAGTTTTTTTCAACAAGATATGAGTATAGGGATAGCCAATAATGACCTGTAGCTTCCATACCAACTTCAAGTTCATTTTTGAAAGCTTCTAGTTTAAGGATTAAACTCTCAGCACCATCAATGGAATTTGAAAAAGAAAAAGCTTTAAAAATAACTTTTTTCTTATCATCAACTAATGAAGCAACATGAGTATTTTTACCAATATCAATACCTAAATAAAACATTTGAAACCTCATAAAAAAGTATTTTAGATAGACACCTCAAAATCTAATAACGTTACTGCCTTATGGTATATACGAAGTACCCTGAAAGGGTCAACATCTAACTTATTCGTAAACAGTTAAAAGATTAGAGGACTCACTCTTTCAATTACGAGATTAAATCTCAAGGAGGGAACGAGTACACTCTATCTAATAACAATATTATACAGTAAAACTGAATAATACTTAGTCGATAAAGGATTATAGGTTACCTTTAACAACCTAAATACATTATATAAGGGAGGAAAAAGAACATGTCAATAAAAGATTATTTTGTTGCAAAACAAAGAGAAATAGATAGAAAGAAGAGATTAGATACAGCCGCAAAAGTGGGTGTAGGAGTAGTATTAGGTTCGCTAGTTGGATCAGCAGCAGGTGTTTTATTTGCTCCAAAATCTGGTAAAGAAACTAGAAAAGATCTTAAAGATATTGCTGAAAAATCAGTTGAAACAGTTAAAGCTAAAACTAACGAATTAAGTGATGCGGTTCAAGAAACTTATAGTGAAGCATTAAATAAATTCAATAAATTTAGTGAAGAAAAACTTACTGACTTAAAGAAAGTTGCTTCTGATGTAGAAGAAAAAGCTGAAGAAAAAGCTAAAGAAGTTAAAGAAGAAACTACAAAAAAAGCAAATGAAGCTAAGTCTGAAGTTGCTAAAGGTGTTGATAAAGCAGCAAAAAAAGTTGAAGAAGGGGCTAAGAAAGTTTCTGATAAAGCTAAAGAAGAAAAAGCTGAAGCTGATAAGAAGAAATAGGAGGCCTTATGCTATTACCATTAGCAGTTAAAGTTTCATTTACTTTAAATGAAGTACTAATATTTTTATTAATATTAGCTGGTATCGTTGCATTAGTTTTCTTAGCAAAACTATTTATGGCACTTGGTAAAACTGTTGAAAATCTAAATAAAACTTTAGAAGATAATAAATTTAGTATAGACCAAACTATAAAAGACTTGCCAAAGATAACAAATAATGTTAACAATATTTTAGATAATACAAATGGACTTGTAGAAGATATTAGTCCTCAAATATCATCAGTGTTATATGATGTTAACAATGTAACTTCATCAGTATCAAATGTTACAACTAATATTTCTGATACAGTAGAAGTTGTAGGTATTGCAGTTGCAGATACTGCTTCCAGATTTGTTGGATCAGCATCAAAATCTACAAATAAATTTGGTTTAATAAAAGGTTTAGTTAGTTCATTATTTAAAAAATAAAATAGAGATGTTGTCAAATTATCTATTTAATTTGGCGGCATTTTTTTTATAATTAAATATTGGAAAACATAGTTAATTACTTGAAAATGTATAAATCATATGATATACTTATCAAGTCAAATAATCACATCATTTGTTTTTATCTGTGTGCCTATTTAATAGGTTAGATAAGTAAAAGGGTGATGGAAGGCAAATAAAAAACACAAAGGAGAGAATATGTCAGTTATTCCAATGAAGTCCTTATTAGAGGCAGGGGTACATTTTGGTCACCAAACTAGAAGATGGAACCCTAAAATGAAAAAATTTATTTTTACAGAAAGAAATGGTATCTATATCATTGACTTACAAAAAACTGTTAAAAAAGTTGATGAAGCTTATGAAGTAGTAAGACGAGTTGCTGCTGATGGCGGTAATGTTTTATTTGTAGGTACAAAGAAACAAGCTCAAGATGCTATTGAATTTGAAGCAAAAAGAGCTGATCAATACTATGTTTCACAAAGATGGTTAGGTGGTATGTTAACTAACTATGAAACAATCAAAAAGTCAATTAATAGATTAGAAGAAATCGAAAGAATGTCAGAAGATGGAACTTTTAATTTATTACCAAAAAAAGAAGTTATAGGTTTAGAAAGAGAACTAGAAAAATTAAACAAATATTTAAGTGGTATTAAAGATATGCCAGGTATTCCAGATTTAATGTTTGTAGTTGATCCTAAAACCGAATATATCGCTGTAAGAGAAGCTAGAAGATTAGGTATTCCAATAGTGGGTATAGTTGATACAAATACAGATCCAGACGATGTAGATTATCCAATTCCTGGTAATGATGATGCAATTAGAGCTGTAAAATTAATTACTGCAGCTATGGCTGATGCAATCATCGAAGGTAAACAAGGAGAATCATTATCTTCTGAAGAAGAATTTGAAGTATCTAATGAAACTGAAGAAAAAGTAGAAGATGAAGAAGTTATCAGTGAAGAAGAAGTAGCTGAAGAATCTAAAGAAGTTTCTGACGTAGAATAAAATAATTATAAATGAATAGGAAGTAGTTAAACTACTTCCTATAAATGTATGTAAACAAATAAATAAGTATAATTAGGAGGACATATGTCAATTTCAGCAAAGCAAGTAAAAGAACTAAGAGATATGACTGGTGCTGGTATGATGGATGCAAAAAATGCATTAGTTGAAACAAATGGCGATATGGATAAAGCAATTGAGCTTTTAAGAGAAAGAGGAGAAGCTAAAGCTGTTAAAAAAGCTAGTAAAGTAGCAGCTGAAGGTATCATGAAATTAAAAGTTTCTGACGACCATAAAAAAGGTACTTTACTTGAAATTAATACACAAACTGACTTTGTAGCTAAAAACGAAGGCTTTATCGAATTATCTGATAAAATATTAAATCATGTTTATGAAAATCAAATTGACACAATTGAAGAATTAAATAAATCAACAATTGATGGACAAAATTTTGAAGATTTCATTAAAGAACAAATTGCGAAAATCGGTGAAAATATCGTTGTTAGAAGAGTTGTAAATTATACAGCAAATGAAAATGAATATATTTATGGATATATGCACTTCAATAATAAAAATGGTGTTTTATTAAAAGCTAAATTTGATAGTGAAGCTACAGAAAAAGGTGCTGAAAAATTAATTCAACAAATTACAATGCACGTATCTGCATTAGGACCAGAATATATTTCATATAAAGAATTCACAAACGAATTTGTTGAAAGTGAATTAGCAGCATTAAAAGGTCAATTAAAAGTTTTAAATGAAGAAAATGAAATCTTAGGAAAACCATTAAAGACAATTCCTGAATTTGGCTCAAGATTACAAATTACAGATGAAGTGTTAGCTGAAAAAGAAGCTGAAATTAAGAAAGAATTATTAGCAGAAGGTAAACCAGAACAAATTTTAGATAAGATTATTCCTGGTAAAATGGCTAGATTTATTGAAGATAATACACAAATAGATTCTCAATATGCTCTTTATGAACAACCATTTGTATTAAATCCTGAAGTTTCTGTTGAAGAAGCAATTGCTCAAGAATCAGAAAAATTAGATGGAACAATTGAAGTATTAGAATACAAGAGACTAGTAGTTGGTGAAGGAATCGAAAAGAAAGAAGAAGATTTCGCAGCAGAAGTTGCAAGCCAAATGAAAGGTCAATAATCTATTACACTTACAATAAAGAGAACATTTATATGTTCTCTTTTAAAATATGGAGATTTATATGTATATTAACAAAAGAGTATTAATTAAATTAAGCGGAGAAGCTTTAGCTGCTGGAAAAGGCTTTGGTATGGACGATGATGCTATTAATGAAATTGCTAAAACATTAAAAGAAGTTCATGAACTTGGAGTAGAAATAGGTATTGTGGTAGGTGGTGGAAACTTCTGGAGAGGCCGCAATACAGAAGATATGGATAGAACTGTTTCAGATAATATAGGTATGCTAGGTACAGTTATGAATGCTTTAAGAGTACAATCTGCTCTAGAATCACTAGGTCTTGAAACTAGAGTTCAAACTGCTATTCAAATGAATGAAGTTGCAGAACCTTTTATAGTTCGTAAAGCAATAAGACATTTAGAAAAGAAAAGAATCGTAATATTTGCAGCAGGTACAGGTCATCCTTACTTCTCAACAGATACAACAGCAGCATTAAGAGCTCTTGAAATCGGTGCTTCTGCAATATTGTTAGGGAAAACAGGTACAGATGCAATCTATGATAAAGATCCAAATAAGTATAATAATGCAGTAAAATATGATAAACTATCTTATAGAGAGATTTTATCAAATAATTTACAAGTCATGGATTCTTCAGCAGTATCTTTATGTCAATCCAACAATTTGCCACTTGTAGTATTTGGTATAGATGATCCATACAATTTAGTTAGAGTTGTAAAAGGCGAAAAAATTGGTACTTATGTAGGAGGTCAATAATATGATAGATAAATTAATTTCTGATAATAGAAAAAATTTAGAATCACATATTAATGGTTATAAAGAAGCTCTAAATAATATAAGAGCTGGTAGAGCTAATCCATCAATTGTTGAAAATATAAATTTTGATTATTACGGAGTAGAAACACCTATTAGAAATGCAGCTACTATTACTGTCCCAGAGGCAAGATTATTAGTTATTCAACCTTGGGATGCATCACAAATAAAAAGCATTGAAAAGGCTATATTAGCTTCAAATATTGGAATTACACCATCAAATGATGGTAAAGTAATTAGATTACCTTTTCCAGAATTAACAGAAGATACAAGAAAAAATCTTGTTAAAGAAGTAAAACAAAAGTCTGAAAATTCAAAAATTGGAGTTAGAAATATTAGAAGAGATCTTATGGATGCTGTAAAGAAAGCTGAAAAGAATAAAGAAATTTCAGAAGATGAAAAAAAGATATATGAATCAGACATTGATGATTTAACAGATGAATTCATAAAGAAAATAGAAGATATAACTAAACAAAAAGAAGAAGAATTATTAACAGTATAAATTTGGTAAAGCATATGGAAGATAAAAAGATTAAAAAATTCATACAAGAATACTCACTAAAACACATAGCTATGATTATGGATGGTAATGGCAGATGGGCCCAAAAACGTGATCTAAAGAGAACAGAAGGTCACAAAGAAGGAGCTCTTAGAGTTGTAGAGATTGCAGAGGCTTGTAGCGATTTTGGAATCGAAGTAATCAGTCTATATGCTTTTTCTACTGAAAATTGGAAAAGACCAATTTCAGAAGTCAAAGCTATCTTTGATTTATTAAATAAATTCATTACAGAATATTTGGATAGACTTCATAAAAATAATGCAAAAATTGTAATAATGGGGGATATTTCAAAATTAAATATAGTAAATCAAACTGCTATAAATCATGCAATGAATAAAACAAAAAATAATACTGGTATTATTATAAATATTGGTATAAATTATGGAGCTAAAGATGAATTATTAAGAGCTTCAAAAAAAATGATTAATGATGTTCAAAATAATAAGATATTTGTTGAAGATATGGATGAAGATACTATTTCTAAATATCTTGATACAAAAGATTTACCTGATATAGATTTATTAATTCGAACTGGTGGAGATCAAAGGCTGTCAAATTTTATGTTATATCAACTTGCCTATGCAGAACTTTTATTTATAGATACATTATGGCCAGATTTTAACAAAGATATATTAAAAGATTGTATTGTAGATTTTTTAAAAAGAGATCGTAGATATGGTGGGTTAAATGAGTGATTTACATAACAGAGTAATTACCGGAATTTTTATATTCTTATTTATTCTTTTTATTTCATTAATTAATAAGTATATATTGTTATTAGGTATTACTGTTTTATCCGTATTGTCTATTTTAGAAATGGACAATGCATTAAAAAAAATAGGATATGAAAGCTTATTAAATATCGCGCTAAGTTCTAATATAATATTTATACTGTCAGCAAGTTATATTGATATAGGTTTATTATTTGTAAGTATAGCTATTTATTTTATACTCTTATTTGTTTTATATGTATTAAAAAAAGATATGAAATTCCAATCTTTACTTTCAAATATATTCATATTTTGTTACATTACATTTCCTTATATTTTATTTGGATTAATCCATGATATTAGATGGGTACTGTTCTCATTTCTAATCAGTTCTGTAACTGATACTTTCGCATATTTTTCCGGCACATTGTTTGGAAAACATAAATTAATTGAAAGACTAAGTCCTAAAAAAACTATTGAGGGAGCAATTGGCGGTATTATTGGTTCAGTTTTATTTACAATATTATTTGTAAATCTATTTAAAATTGAACATAGTATATTAATTTATATATTTTCTATTATGGTTTCAGCAATTTCACAAATAGGTGATTTATTTGCATCACATATTAAAAGAGATATAGGTATAAAAGATTATTCTAATATTTTTAGAGCGCATGGTGGAATAATGGATAGATTTGATTCTCTATTATTAATTGCTCCATTAATTTATTTATTAGATTATTTAATGAGGTTTGTTTTATGATAGGTATAATAGCTGGTTTATTGATGTTTCTGTTTCTTATTACAATCCATGAAGGTGGACATTTTTTAGGAGCGAAACTATCAGATATAAAAGTTAATGAATTTTCAATTGGCATGGGGCCAAATATTTTTAGTAAACAAAAAGGTGAAACAAAATATTCTTTAAGAGCTCTTCCTATAGGAGGATATGTTAGCATGGAAGGAGAAGACTCTTCTTCAGATGACCCAAGATCTTTTGAAAACTCAGCACCTATCAGAAGATTTTTAACTGTATTTGCAGGTCCATTTGTCAATTTATTATATGCATTTATAATCATATTTTTAATAGCATCTTTTCAAGGACACGCATCCACTACAATAGATACTGTAAGCTCTGACATGCCAATAGCAGAATCTGGTATAATTGCGGGAG
Organism: Bacillota bacterium; assembly: GCA_023418535.1. The sequence goes on from JAEZZN010000009.1 coordinate 8,126, forward strand.
ATAAAATATTAAGTATTGATAATAAAAATGTTCATTTATTTAATCAAGTTAATCAATATATTAATGAATCAAATGGTGAAATTTCGATAAAAATAGATAGAAATGGGGAGATATTAGATTTTAAATTAACTCCTGTTGAGTCCCAAAATGGTAAAATAATTGGTATAACACCAAAAGTTATAAACAGTTTTTCAAGCAATTTACTATATGCATGGAATATGGTCTTTTTTATAATTGGATCAATATGGCAAGGTTTAAAAGGTTTATTTACAGGTTTATTCGGCCTTAATCAACTTTCAGGTCCAATAGGTGTAGTAAAACAAGTTGGACAGACATTAGATATGGGATTTGTGTCTTTTATGCTATTCAGCGCATTTATTTCAATAAATCTTGGTTTTTTCAATTTACTACCAATACCTGCTTTAGATGGATCTAAATTAGTATTTACACTTATAGAAATGATTATTGGAAAACCAATTAATAAAAAATTCGAACAAACTATTACTATTATAGGATTTATTTTCCTTTTGAGTTTAATAGCTATAGTTTCAATAAAGGATCTTATTAATTTGTTTTAGGGGGAATTAAATGGATTTTAGTAATATACTAAATGAATTCAATGAAAATTATAAAACGAAACTTATTTTAGATGAAGTTTCGTTTTTTAAAATGGAAAATGAATTAGAAATAAGTTTTTTATCTAGAAATATAATTGATGAATCATTAATCGATACTTTTTTTTATGAAAAACTTAGTGGATATGGTATAAATTTATCATTTAATATAACATATCTTGATAGTATTTTGGAATATTTTAATAATATTTATCCAAATTTAGAATGTGAGACTGAAGAAAATCTCTGCACAGTTCTTTTTAATGATGAAAAAGAAAAAGAATATTATATTGATAATTCTACATTTCAATCATTTATGAGTAAAATGCAAAAGCTAGAATATTCTATTGAACTCAAAAAAAATCAAAAATTAAATGATATAGATTTTGATGAAATACAAAAACAAAAAGAGATCGAATTAAATAACGAAATAAAAAAAGCTGAAGAATTAAGTAAAAAAAATGAAAATAAAAATGTAAACAATAGTATTAATGAAGAAACTGGAAATTTTAAATTTGGTTTTATAAAATCTGCTCCTAAAACATTCACAGATATAGAAGATTTAGAAGAAGACACAGATAAAGTTGCAATAAAAGGACAAGTTTATGAGCTTAGTTATTTCATAATTAAAAATGGTGCTTTCGTAAGCTTCGATTTAGATAATGGATCAAATGCTGTATCTTGTAAAGTATATGTTAAAAATGATAAATTAGATTATTTTAAAGATAATTTCAAAGAAGATATGGGAGTTATTGTTTCAGGTGTATATAAATACGATGAATATGCTAAAACAAATCTTATAAATGTATCTTCAATAGAAGAAATTATTTTACCTGATAAAGTTGACTTAGAAGATAATAAAAGAATTGAATTTAATATACATTCAAAATATACACAACTTGAATCTATTGTGGATATAAATAAACTCTTCAAAAGACTGAAATCTTTTGGACACACTGCAGTTGGAATTACAGATTTATTCAATGTTCAATCCTATCCTGAAATTTATAAAGCTGCTAAGAAAAATTCTATTAAATTAAACTTAGGTTTACAAACAAATATTTATGAAGATTATCCTAGTTTATTAACTAATTATAAAAATGAAGATATTACTGATAAAGATTTTGTAGTATTTGATATTGAGACGACAGGACTTTCAAATTTCACTGATAAAATCATTGAAATAGGTGCAGTTAAAATAAGAAATAATAAAATAATTGATAAATACCAAAGTTTTATAAATCCTAAAGAACCATTGTCAAACTTTACTACTGAATTAACAGGAATAACTAATGATATGGTGATAAATGAAAAAGAAGTACATGAAATATTACCAGAATTTTTAGAATTTTGTGGTAATAGTGTACTAGTAGCACAAAACGCTGAATTTGACCTAGGATTTATAATTCAAAAATCAAATGAATTAGGTATAGATTTTAAACCAGTTTATGTCGACACATTATATATATCAAGAGCTATTAATCCAGAATTTACAAATCATAAACTTGGAACACTTGCTACTAAATATCAAGTATCACTCCAAAATCATCATAGAGCCCTTGATGACGCTATGGCTACAGGTGAAATATTTATAAAAATGATTGAACAAATTAAACATTTAGGATTTGAATTCAATAATGAAGTAAATAAAATTAAAACTACAATACCTACTTCTCATAATATGAATTTTCAAAATATTATGTATGCAAAGGATAAAAAAGCACTTAAAAATCTATATACAATAGTCTCAAAATCTAATCTTGAATACTATTATAGAGAGCCTGGCATACCATTTAATATATTAAAAGAATTTAGAGAAGGTCTTCTAATTGGAACAGGAAATTATAAATCAAAACTATTTAAATTAGTATCTCTAAAATACAGCGATGAAGTGTTGTTAAACGAACTAAGTAACTTTGATTTTGTAACTATAGTTCCAAGTGATTTTTCTACTCATCTAATAAATAGAGGATATATAAAGGATGAAAAACATTTAGAAGAAATTAATAAAAAGTTAATTGAACTTGCTAAAAAGCAAGATAAATTATTTATTGCTATTGGAGATGTATATTATCTAGATAAAAAAGATTATCCTTATAGAAATATATTAAAAAATTATCCTAGAAAAAGAGGTTTAGAAAATTCTGGTGCTTTCTACTTAAAAAATACTAGAGAAATGCTTGATAATTTTGAATATCTCGATCTAGAAGATAGAGAAAATGCAGTTATATACAATACTCATAAATTGAATGAACTTATTAGTGATATTTCTCCAATTGCTGACGGAACATTCCCACCTAAAATTAAAGATGCAGATAAAATACTTACTGAAGAAACTTATCAAGTAGCAAAGAGAATTTATGGAGAAGAGCTTCCAGAAATTGTTAAAGAAAGACTTGATAGAGAATTAAATTCTATTATTTCAAATGGTTATGCTGCATTATATATAATTGCAAGAAAACTCGTAAGAAAATCTAATGAAGATGGATACTTAGTTGGTTCAAGAGGAAGTGTTGGTTCTTCTTTTGCTGCAACTATGGCAGAGATTACAGAAGTTAATCCTTTGCCGCCGCATTATATATGTGAAAAATGCCATACAAGTGAGTTTATTACAGATGGAAAACATACAACTGGAATCGATTTACCTTTAAAGAATTGTCCTAATTGTAATGTTGAGATGAAAAGAGATGGATTTGATATTCCTTTCGAAACTTTTTTAGGATTTAGCGGTAACAAAGAACCAGATATAGATTTGAATTTTGCATCTATATATCAATCAAAAATTCATAGATATACCGAAACTTTATTTGGTAAAAATAAAGTTTTTAAGGCTGGAACGCTTGGAACTATACAAGATAATATCGCTTATGGTATGGCAAGGAAATTTAAGGAATTTTACCCGGATGATACAACTATAAAGACTGATAATGCCTCTATGAATAGAGTTAAGAGAATGATAGTTGGTGTTAAAAGAAGCTCTGGTCAACATCCTGGTGGCTTAATAATCGTACCTGAGGATAAAGATATTGAAGATTTTACACCCGTACAATATCCGGCAGATGACGCTTCAATTGGTATTATTACTACACATTTTGATTATCATGCAATTGATAGTAATCTTCTTAAACTTGATCTATTAGGACACAATGTTCCTACAATGATTAGATTACTTACAGATATGAGTGGAGTTGATGCTGCTAAAATAGATTTAAGTGATAAAGATACTATGAGTATATTTTCATCAACAGAGACCTTAAATATAAAATATGATTATTCAAACAAAAATAATGGATCTTTAGGAATACCAGAATTTGGTACATCTTTTGTTAGAGGTATGCTTGATGATACAAAGCCTACAACATTTGAAGAACTTATAAGAATTTCTGGTCTATCTCATGGTACCGATGTATGGCTAGGTAATGCTCAAGAATTAGTTAGAAGTGGAACAACTGATCTAAAGGGAGCAATTTGTACCAGGGACGATATCATGAATTATCTTATAGATAAAGGCTTAGATAAAAAGCTTTCATTTGACATTATGGAGCAAGTTAGAAAAGGTAAGGGACTTAAAGAAGATCAAATAAGTGAAATGAAGAATAATAATGTTCCTGATTGGTACATTGATTCTTGTTTAAAGATTAAATACATGTTCCCTAAAGCACATGCTGTAGCATATGTAATGATGAGTTATAGACTTGCATATTTTAAGGTTCACTTACCAGAATATTTTTATGCTGTAGTATTTACAAATTCGGTTTCTGATTTTAAATATGAACATATTTCTAAAGGACTAAATTATTTAACTTTATTATTAGATACTATTAAAAATGATAAAGAAAATAATGAAGATATATCTAAAATATATTTATATGAATTAGCTGAAGAAATGTATGCTAGGGACATAAAATTTGCAGATGTTGATTTATATAAATCTGATCCTGTTAACTTTATAGTGGTTGAAAAAGGGTTGATTAGACCTCCACTTACTGCATTACCAACAGTATCTGAATCAATGGCATTTAAAATAGATCATGCTAGAAAAGATGGTGAATTTATATCTAAAGAGGATTTTGCTAAAAGAGCAAAAATAGGTAAAAAAGCTTTAGAATATTTGGAAAAAACAAATATATTAAATAATTTACAAGATACAAATCAGATTGATTTCTTTTCTATATAATTTGACTATATTGCGCTAAATTGATATAATTACAATTGATAGAAGTTACTAGAGAGTGGGTTAAACCCACTCTTTATTTATTAAAGGAGTACAGATGCAAAATAAGCTTCTTGAAAATCTAAAAAATCAATTAGAACCAGAAATTGAGCAATTAGGATATGAACTTATTGATCTTGAATTTGTTTTTGAAGATGGAGAAAACAGACTTAGATTTTATATATATAAAGAAGATGGTGTATCTTTAGATGATACTGAAATAGTGTCGAGATATTTAGATACTAGACTAGATGAAATAGACCCAATAGATACAAGTTATTATCTAGAGGTTTCATCTCCAGATTTAAATAGACCTTTAAAGACAGATGATGATTTAAGAAGAAATATTGGTAATGAAATAAGTGTTCATTTGTATAAAAAGATTGATGGATTAAAGGAATATGAAGGTTATTTAGTTTCATATGATGAAGAAAATATTGTAATTGAATTAGAAGATGGAATAGAAAAAAGTTTTAATAGGAAAGACATAAGTATAATAAAAATTGTAATAAGATTTTAGAGGGAGTTATGAATAAAGATTTTATTAGAGCGCTTGATGAAATTGAAAAGGAAAAAGGAATAAAAAAAGAAGAAATTTTACAAGCGTTAGAAAAAGCTTTACAAAAAAGCTATGAAGAAAATTACAAAGCAAATAATGCAGAAATATCTATAAATCCTGAAACAGGGGATACAAAAGTTTATGCATTAAAAGAAGTAGTTGAAACTAAAGATGATATTGAAAACCCAGATTATCAAATAGCATTAGATGAAGCTTTAGTTCATTCTAAAAGAGCTAAAGTTGGAAAAACAATAAAAATTAAAGTAATGCCTAAATCATTTTTAAGAGTTGCTGCACAAAAAGCTAAGAATATTGTAATCCAACAAATTAGAGATTCTGAAAGAAAAGTAGTCTATGATAGTTATATTGATAAAAAGCATGAATTAATTAATGGAACCGTGCAAAGAATTGATTTCAATAATATCTATGTAGATCTTGGTAAATCAGAAGGAGTAATACCTGAAATAGAAAGAGTCCCTGGTGAAGAATTTAGTCCTGGAGATAGAATTAAAGTATATGTTAAAGATGTTAAAGAGACAACAAAGGGAGCTCAAATAATACTTTCAAGAAAAGATCCAGATTTAGTTACTAGACTATTTGAACTAGAAGTACCAGAGATAAGCTCTGGTATAGTTGACATTATTTCAATTTCTAGAGAAGCAGGATTTAGAACTAAAATTGCTGTACATGCAAATGATCCAAATATTGATCCTGTTGGGGCTGCTGTTGGAGTAAAAGGTAGTAGAGTAAATTCAATAGTTGAAGAGATAAATAATGAAAAAATCGATATTATAATATGGAGTAAAAATAATAAAGTTTATCTATCAAACTCTTTATCACCAGCAGAAGTTTCAGATATCTTTATTGATGAAGAAAACAAAGAAGCTGTTGCTTTCGTTCCAGATGATCAGCTTTCTCTAGCTATTGGTAAAGAAGGACAAAATGTTAGACTAGCCGCTAAGCTAACAAATTGGAAAATAGATATTAAAGGTGATTCTGTTAAGGATAAAGTATTGCCTGAATTAGAAAAGAAACTATTAGAAAATGAATCAACAATATCAGAAGAAAATCAAGAATTGGAATTGGATAATAATTCTAATGAATCAGAAATAGTTGATTCTGATTTAAAAGAAGACGAAGACAAATAAAATGAGTAATTTTAAATTAAGAAAATGTATAGCTTGTAATGAACATAAAACTAAAGATCAATTGATTAAAGTCGTAAAAAATAAATCAGGTGAAATAAATATAGATACCAACGGCAAATTAAATGGTAGAGGTGCTTATATTTGTAAAAATAAAGATTGCATAAATAAAGCAATCAAAAATAAGCAATTAAATAGATCGTTAAAATGTAATGTTCCTGAAGAAATTTATCAGGAGTTAGAAGCTATGTAGAAAGGTGGTAATATGTCAAAAGTTAGAGTATATGCATTAGCAAAAGAATTAAACCTATCTAGTAAAGAATTAATAGCTACTTTATACGAAGAATTTGGTCTAGAAATTAGTAGTCATATGGCAGTTATAGAAGATGAGAATCTTGAACTGATAAGAGAGTATTTTAAAGAATTAAATGAAGATAAAAATAAAAAACATAAAAAAGAAGAAGTAATAGTTGATAAATACGAAGAAGAATATGATGAAGAACTTTTAAGACAAAGTAAGAAAAATAAGAAAAAAGAAAAGAATAAAAAAGAAAATCAATCAAAAAATGAAGAAACAGTAAAAGAGGAAGACACTTCCAAAACAGTAGAAGATGATGTTGTATACATTGAAGAAGGAATTACTGTAAAAGAATTTTCAGAATTAATAAATAAACCAGTAACTCAAGTAATTGGTGAACTTATGAAAATGGGATTGTTCCTAAATATGAACCAACAAATTAGTATTGAACAAGCCATGGAAGTAGGTATCAACTTCAACATAGATGTGCAAGAAAAAGTTGTAGAAGAAGATAATTCTGATGATATATCAAATATTGATTTTGAAGATAAAGAAGAAGATTTGTCTCCTAGAGCTCCAGTTGTATCTGTTATGGGACACGTTGATCATGGTAAAACATCTTTACTTGATAGAATGAGAGATTCTAAAGTAGCAAAATCAGAAGCTGGTGGAATTACTCAACATATTGGTGCTTCAACTGTATATGTGAATGATAAGAAAATAGTTTTCTTAGATACTCCTGGACACGAAGCATTTACTCAAATGAGATTAAGAGGAGCAAATGCAACTGATATAGCAATACTTGTAGTTGCTGCTGATGACGGAGTTATGCCTCAAACAATAGAAGCTATAAACCATGCTAAAGCTGCTCACACACCAATAATAGTTGCAATTAATAAAATAGATAAATATGAATCAAATCCAGAAAAAGTTATGTCTGAATTAGCTGAACATGGATTGACTCCAGAAGCATGGGGAGGAGATACAATTATGGTACCTGTTTCTGCTCATACTGGTGAAGGTGTTGATGATTTATTAGAAATGATACTACTTGTAGCTGAAATGGAAGAATTAAAAGCAAATCCAAATAGGGATGCAGTAGGTATCGTTATAGAGGCGCAATTAGATAAGGGGAGAGGTCCTGTAGCTACTGTATTAGTTAATAAAGGAACTCTTAACAAAGGTGACTTTGTAGTTTCTGGTAGTACTTCAGGCAAAGTTAGAGCTATGTTTGATAACAATCAGAAAGAAGTAAAAAAAGCAAAACCTTCCACTCCTGTATTAATTTTAGGTCTATCCGAAGTTCCTGAAGCAGGTGATAAAATCTATGCAATTAAAGATGAAAAATTAGGTAAAAAATTTGCTGACAAAGTGAAGGAAAAAGAAAGAGACGATTATATTAGAAGAACATCTACAGTAAATCTTGATCAATTATTCAATAAGATTTCTGATGGTGAAGTGAAAGACTTAAATATCATACTTAAAACTGATGTTAAAGGGACTATTGAAGCTGTTACATCATCATTTTTAAAACTTTCAAATGATGAAGTTAAAGTAAATGTTGTTCATGGTGCTGTAGGTGGAATTAATGAATCTGATATAATGCTTGCAAATGCTTCAAATGCCATAATAATAGGTTTTAATGTTAGACCAAATCAAGGTGCTAAAGCTCAAGCTGAAGAACATGGAATTGAAATTAGAACATATAGAGTTATATATGAAGCTATTGAAGATCTAGAAAAAGCAATTAAAGGTATGCTAGCTCCAGAATATGTAGAACAAGTAATAGGAACTTCCGAAATAAGAGATGTATTTAAAGTTCCTGGAGTTGGAAATGTTGCAGGAATATATGTAACAAATGGTAAAATGCAAAGAAATGCTAAAGTAAGACTTATAAGAAATGATGTTGTAATTATGGAAGGCGTAATCTCTTCACTTAGAAGATTTAAAGATGACGTTAAAGAACTAAATCAAGGCTATGAAGGTGGTTTAGGAATAGAAAATTACAATGATATTAAAGTTGGAGATTATATCGAAGCATTTATAGATAAAGAAGTAGAAAGATAGGTCTATATGAATAAAACGAGAATTAGAAGAATTGCATCAGAATTAAAAAAAGAAATATCAGTTCTTATTAATCAAGATTTAAAAGATTCAAGAATAGCTCCAATTACTTCTATTACTGAAGTTGACTTAACAGATGACTTACAATCTGCAAAAGTATATATTTCTGTATTAGGTTCTCAAAAAGAAAAAGAAGATACTATGGAAGGACTATTACATTCTAAAGGTTATATAAAAAGAGAACTTGGTAATAGATTGAATTTAAGACATATTCCAGAACTATATTTCGTATTAGATGAGCAATTAGAAAAAGCTATGAAAATGGATAAACTAATTAGTGAAGTTATCAAAAAAGATAATGAGGCAATAAATGATAGAGAAGAAGAATAAACTATTTGAGCAAATAAAAAATGCAAATAATATTTTAATATCTGCACATGTAAACCCAGATGGAGATGCTGTTGGCTCTTCATTTGGTATTGCGCATATACTTAGAAATATGGGTAAAAATGCCTATGTAGTGGAAAATGACAAATTCCCAAAAAATTTAGAGTTTATGTATGATGAAACTATTTATTTCAATAATCAATTTGAAGAAATTGATTTATTTATTGCTATAGATAGTGCAGATATAATGAGAATAGGAAACTCTGTAGAATATTTTAATAAGTCTAAAGATACGGCAGTTATTGATCATCATATAACTAATGAAGGATATTCCAACAATGATATTATTTATTTATCAAGCTCTGCTTGTGAGATTGTAGCTGAAACATTTATGGAAAATAATATAACTATTCCACAAAAAGCAGCAGATTATCTATATTTGGGAATTTTAACTGACACTTATAGATTCCAATACTCTTCATCTACTTCAGATACCTTAAGAATTGCAGCTAATTTAATTGATTTAGGTGCGAGAAAAGATTTTATACATGATAATTTATATGAAAGATTTGATCCAAATTATTTATTTTTACAAGCTGAAGTTATTCAAAATGCTACATGGATAGGTGATAAGATTATTACAGCTAAAATTTCCAAAGATTTAATGAATAAATACAATATGCATTTTGATGAAGCAGAAGGCTTAGTTTCTCTTTTAAGAACTATAAAAGGCGTTGAAGTATCTGCTATAGTTAAGGAATATACAGAAACAGAACAAAAGTTAAGCTTTAGATCACAAAATATCGTAGATGTATCAGAAATTGCTAAAGAATTTGGTGGAGGCGGTCATACAAGAGCTTCTGGAGCAACTGTAAAAGGTACACTAGATGAAGTTTTTGAAAAACTAAACAATAGATTGGAAAAACTTTATGAAAACGGGAATCTTGGTAATAAATAAATCCGAGAATATGACTTCTCATGATGTCGTAGCTATATTGAGAAAAAAGCTAAATATGAAGAGAATAGGGCATACTGGAACACTTGATCCTATGGCTACAGGAGTTCTACCTATATGTATTGGAAATTCCACTAGAATCTCTGAATATATTATGAACCAAGGAAAATCATATATAGCTACTCTAAAGTTTGGTGAGTCAACTACCACTTATGACAGTGAAGGAGAAATTACAGATATAAGTAACAAAGTATCTTTTACCTCTGATCAAGTAAACAAAGTCTTAGAAACATTTTTAGGTGACATTTCTCAAACACCACCAATTTACTCAGCTATAAAAGTAAATGGTAAGAAACTTTATGAATATGCAAGAGACAATGAAAAAATTGAGATTAAATCTCGTAAAGTCACTATATACGATATTAAACTAATAGAAATTAAAAATGAATTTGCTAAAATATATATTAGCTGTTCAAAGGGAACATATATCAGATCCATAATTCATGATTTAGGTATAAAACTTAATAGTTATGCTCATATGACAGAATTAATTAGAACTAGAGTGGGCCGTTTCGATTTAGAAAATTCAATTGATATTTCTAAAATAGATGATTATTCATTAGAAGATTTAGAAAATTCATTAATTTCTATTAATGAAGCATTATATAATTTTGAATCTCTTGAAGTTACAAAAATCATTAGAGATAGACTTGTTAATGGACAAAGAATTAATATAAAAGATTTAATAAATACAAAAATTCCAAAAGACGAAGAAATTAAAATTATTTCAGAAAATGAATTTATTGGTATAGCTAAAATAAATAATAATATATTAAAAATGGAGAAAATGCTTTGGCAAAGATAATTGATTTAGATTTAGAAAAATTTGATTTTGATATATCCGCTATAGGTCTTGGAAATTTCGATGGATTCCACAAAGGACATAGAGATATAGTTGAAAAAACAATACAAAAAGCAAAAGAATATAATGTTAAATCATCAATTCTGCTTTTTAAACAACATACAAATGAAGTGTTTCCGCATTTTCCAAGATATTATATAAATTCATTAGAAGATAAAATAGAAATACTTGAAGAATATGGTGTCGACTATATATTTACTATAAATTTCACTTATGAATTTGCACAATTGACTAAAGAAGAATTTATATTAGATTTTATTAGAAAAGAATTAAATGCTAAATATATTATTTGTGGACCAGATTATACTTACGGAAAACTATCAAAAGGAACCGTATCAGATTTATATGAAATGGAGAAAACAAATGATATAAAAGTATTCGTTGAAGATTACACTATGATTAAAGATGAAAAAATATCATCTACAACAATAAGAAAACTTTTATATCAAGGAAGAGTTTCTGAAGCATATAAACTATTAAATAGACCATATACAATTAGAGGAAATGTTGTACATGGATTTAAAATTGGTTCAAAAGTCCTTGGCTACCCAACAGCAAATATAGAGACTAATTTCAGATATATATTACCTAAAGAAGGAGTATATTTAACTAATCTAATCTTAAAAAATAATAAATATTTATCTTTAACTTCTATTGGTACAAATCCAACAGTTACCGATAGTAGAGAAATAAAGTTAGAAACATTTATTATAGATTTTGATAAAAAAATATATGGTGAAGAAGTCAAAATAGAGTTTTTAGAATGGATTAGAGATCAAATAAAATTTGATTCAAAAGACGAATTAATAGATCAAATGAATAAAGATTATCAATATGCACTTAAATATAAAAAGAATTTACAAAATTAATTTATTTTGTTATAATAATTAAGTACTTTTGCTTGGTGATTAGAAACTCCGGTCATCACTCGGTAAAAGTGGATATAGAAAATAGGAGGAAAAAATGATTTCACAAGAAAAGAAACAAGCGATAATTAAAGAATTCGCTAGAAAAGAAGGCGATACAGGTTCAACAGAAGTTCAAGTAGCTATAATGACTGAAAGAATCAAAGAGTTAACTGAACATTTAAAAGCTAATCCTAAAGATCATGCATCTAGAAGAGGATTATATATGTTAATCGGTAGAAGAAAAGGCTTATTAGATTACTATCAAAAGAAAGATATTGAAGCATATCGTAATTTAATTGAAAAATTAGGAATCAGAAGATAATTAAATTATTAAATATAAATATAAATAAAACATTATTTCAAAATACATTAAAGGTAGGGATTCATTTGAATTCTTACTTTTTTTATTTGTATATAAATATTATTCTATGTATATATGCCTTTAGATTTTAGTTGTAACTTTCACAAATAGGATAAATAAGCTAGAAATGATTAAAATTTAATGTAATTTTGAAGTTGACAAAAAAATACTAATATTATATAACATATTTATAACAAAGTTATTAAAAAAGAATATTGAGATTGCAGAGGATGACCAATGAAGTTTTAGTGTGTATACTGTACTATACATAATTTTCAATCAAATTGTTATTAAAATAAAAAAATAAGAAAGGATAGATATGAAAAATAAATATTTTAGAATGATTATAATAAGTTTAATTATTTTTACTTTTTTTATTAATACTTCTAATATATCCGAAGCAAATGAAGAATTGTCTATATACAATGATTATGTAGTTGATAATTTAGATGATATATCTCGTATAATAAAAATTACAGAAAATAATAATTTAAAATGTAGGTTCAAATAAGGCTTATGTTTGGAATCCTTGGGGTCAGTTCATTTTCTAGCTTTTTTATACTTTATAAAGAATAAAGCTTCCATATATAATCGAATATAGCGTGTCTATTTCTAATTAAATTACAGAGGTTGTAATTAATTTATATCAATATAGTATT
>JAEZZN010000022.1 GCA_023418535.1 Bacillota bacterium
ACCCATTTATTTGTCATCATATAGACATGGCAAACCAGACCAATTATTATTGTTGAAATGAAAGCTATTTTTACATTTTTATTTAATTTTAAATACCAATTTTTAAATTTATTGTCTAGATTCATAATAACTCCTTTTGTCTATTATATATAATCTAGTTTATTTTATCTACAATATAATGTTAAAAGATTGTAATAAATACTTGCAATAATTAGATAAAAAATGTATAATATAGTAAAAGTCAAAGATAGTCAAAGTTAAACAGTCAAAGAGTTGGAGGGAGTATGAAATATAAAGATTATTATGAAATATTAGGAGTAGATAAAAGCTCTACACCAGAAGAAATAAAGAAAGCATATCGAAAATTAGCGAAAAAATATCATCCTGATTTGAATAAAGGTTCCGAAGAAGCTGCAGAAAAGCTAAAAGAAGTAAATGAAGCATATGAAGTTTTATCAGATGAAGAAAAGAAAGCAAAATATGATCAATTTGGTTCAGCTTATCAAGATGGTATGAATTTTGATCCTTCACAATATGGATACACATATACAAGCTCAGGTGGAAGTGGATTCTCAGATTTCTTCGAAACAATATTTGGTGGTGGAGGATTTGGAGGATTTACATCAGGAAGTGCTTCTCAGGGAAGAGGATTTCAAGATATATTTGGACAATTCACTACAAATAGAAAACAACGACCACATTATGATATAGAGCAAAATCTTACAATTGATGAAGCCTATAAAGGTGGTGAAAGAAATATAGGCGTAAATCTTGCAGGTAATAATAAAGATATACATTTTAAATGGCCTGCTGGAATTACAAACAAAAAGAAAATTAAAATAAAAGGCGATAATTTTGGTATTGATGGTGATATTTATGTAAAGATAAATATTGTAGATAAAGACGAATTGGACGGACTAGATATCATTAAAAATATTGAAATAACACCATGGGAAGCATATTTTGGTACTAAAAAAGTTATAAAAACTTTAGAAGGCAAAATTAAAGTAAATATCCCAGAAAAAATTCAAACTGATAAGAAAATCAAATTAAAATCAAAAGGTTTTAAAGATAGAAATGGAAAGATAGGAGATATGTATCTTCAAATAAAGATTATAAATCCAAAACTTTCAAAAGAACAAGAAGAAATATATAGAAAACTAATGGAGGCATAATATGGATATGAATAAATTTTCTAGTAAAGCACTAGAATATGTTGAAAGAGCCCAAAATATTGCTATAAAAAATTCAAATCCAGAAATTAATGAAAAACATTTAGCTTATGCAATGTTTTCAGATTCCGATGGTTTAATTTTTAGATTAGTAAATTTAATGGGTAAAAACTCACAACAAATTAGAGATGAATTAAAAAATATAGTAGAAAGATTGCCACAACAATCTGGTGGTGACACACGTATAAGTACAACTTATCAAAGAATATTATTAAAATCTGAAGATGAAGCTAAAAAACTTAATGATTCTTATATAGGAATTGAACATATATTTTTAGCTTTATTAGATGAAAAAAACAATGATATTGTAAAATTTTTCAATGATAAAAAATTAAATTATAAAAATTTTAGTGATAAGCTTAATGAATTTAAGAAAGATAGTCAAAATCAAAATACTCAAAGAGAAGATTCAAGTTTATCAAAATATACAACAGATTTAACTTTAATGGCTCAAGAAGGTAAAATAGATCCAATAATTGGTAGAGATGAAGAAATTAGATCTGCAATTAGAATACTTTCAAGAAGAACTAAGAACAATCCAGTTTTAATAGGTGAACCTGGTGTTGGTAAAACAGCAATAGTTGAAGGTATAGCTCAAAGAATTATAAATAATGATGTACCTGAAAAACTTAAAAACGTAAAATTACTATCATTAGACCTCGCTGCACTTATAGCTGGAGCTAAATATAGAGGTGAGTTTGAAGAAAGATTAAAAGAAGTAATTAAAGAAGTCGAAGAATCAGATGGGGAAATTATACTATTTGTAGATGAAATGCATATGATAGTAGGTGCTGGTAAAACAGATGGCGCAATGGATGCAGGGAATATCATGAAACCTGCTTTATCACGTGGTTTAATAAAGGTAATAGGTGCAACTACAATAAATGAATATCGTAAATATATTGAAAAAGATGGAGCTTTAGAAAGAAGATTCCAAAAAGTTATAGTAGATCAACCAAGCGTTGAAGATACAATTTCAATATTGAGAGGTATTAAGGAAAAATATGAAATACACCATGGTATAAGAATTGCAGACTCTGCAATTATAGCGGCAGTTGTATTATCAAATAGATATATTACCGATAGATTCTTACCAGATAAGGCAATAGATTTAATGGATGAAGCATCTTCAATGGTTCGTACAGAAATTGATTCAATGCCTAGTGATATAGATGATTTAAGAAGAGAAATATTACAATTACAAATTGAAATTACAGCTCTTAAAAAAGAAACTGATGAATATTCTAAAGAAAGACTTGAATTACTTGAAAAAGAAATAAAAGAAAAAGATGACATATATAATGAAAAATTTGCTAAATGGCAAGATTCTAAGAAAGTATTAGATAAAGAAAATGAAATCAAGGAAAGAATTGATAGATTAAAAATAGAAATAGAAGATGCCGAAAGACGTTATGATTTTGATACATTATCAAGATTAAAATATGGAGAACTTCCAAAATTAACAGAAGAATTAAAAGAAACACAAGAAAAAGCAAGAGAAGAATCCGGATTAAAAGAAGAAGTAACAGAAGAAGAAATAGCGGAAGTAATTTCAAAATGGACAGGAGTTCCTGTTTCAAAATTACAAGAAACTGAAAAAGAAAAAATATTAACTCTTGGAGAAAAATTAAAAGAAAGAGTAATTGGACAAGATGAAGCTGTTGAAGCTGTTTCAGAAGCTATTTTAAGAGCTAGATCTGGATTAAAAGATGAAAATAGACCTATAGGTTCATTTATATTCTTAGGACCTACAGGTGTAGGTAAAACAGAGCTTGCAAAAGCGTTGACACAATTAATGTTTGATGATGAAAGAAATATAATACGTATTGATATGTCTGAATATATGGAAAAATATTCAGTTTCAAGATTAATAGGTGCTGCTCCAGGTTATGTGGGTTATGAAGAAGGCGGACAACTTACAGAAGCTGTACGTAGAAAACCTTATTCAGTAGTATTATTTGATGAAATTGAAAAAGCTCATCCAGATGTATTCAATATATTATTACAAGTGCTTGATGATGGTAGACTTACAGACAATCAAGGTCGAACTGTAGATTTCAAGAACACTATTATAATCATGACTTCTAATATAGGTTCTCAATACTTACTAGATGGATTAGATGATAAAGGTCAAATAATCCAAGAAGCTAGAGATAAAGTTGATGGAGAACTAAAGATTAGATTTAGACCAGAATTCTTAAACAGAATTGATGAAATAGTTATGTTCAAACCTTTAGGAAAAGATCAAATCAGCCATATAATAGATTTAGAATTAGCTAAGATTTCTGAAATACTAGAAGATAGAAAAATTACTTTATCTATAGATGAAAAAGCTAAAGATTATATTATAGAAAATGCTTATTCACCAACATTTGGTGCAAGACCAATTAAGAGATTCCTACAAAAGAATTTAGAAACTAGTCTAGCTAGAAAATTACTTGCTGGAGAAATAAAAGAAAAAGATGATGTTCAAATAACTGCTGATGAAAATGGTTTGATATTTAATCATTAAAAATAAAAAACTTCAAGGATTTAATAATCTTTGAAGTTTTTTTGTGAAAATTTAAAATAAAAATATAATTGAATATTATCTGAAAAAAGGATAAAATATAAATATCATAATAAAGGAGAGTGGGGATGGTAATTTTATAAAATGGATTAATGAATTTAATACTTATATAGTTAGCAGGGATTGTATTCCTGAACTGTTTAGTATGCCATTTTATATGATATCATTTAGCACGCATCTATCTGTTTATCTATATAAACAGATTTTTTTATATCTAAAATCTAATTCTACAATTTTTAATATCCATATATTATGGCATACATTCTCAAATTTGAAGGAGGATTTATGCTGCAAATTAATAATCTAAACATATACTTATTGGAAGACTTACGCCCATTGATTGAGGATTTTACTTTTTCATTAAATAAATCTGACAAGGTTGCTCTTATAGGTGAAGAAGGA
The DNA here is from genome assembly GCA_023418535.1 of Bacillota bacterium. Next base: position 4,204 of record JAEZZN010000022.1, read on the forward strand.
AATGGTAAATCAATCTTAATGAAGGCTATCTATGATAAAAAAATGATAGAAGATATATGTTCTATTTCTGGAGAGATATTTTCAAAGAATGAAAAAATCGCTTATTTACCACAATCAATAGATGAAGAAACACTAAAAAATACAACTGAAGAATATTTACAAGAAAATATTTCCTATGAATTTTTCGACTATAATCTTTATTATAAATTAATTGGGGAACTAAATTTTGATGAAGAATTAATTTCTAATAATAAATATATCTCGACCTTATCTGGTGGTGAAAGAATAAAATATATTTTATTAGTAGAACTGATGAAATCACCTACTATAATTTTAATGGATGAACCAAGTAATGATCTTGATTTAGAGTCGGTTAAATGGCTTGAAAATTTTATGAAAAATTTAGATATTCCACTTATATTTATTTCACATGATATTAAACTTCTATCAAATGTCGCAAATAGAATAATTCATCTTGAACAAATATTAAGGCGGTCAAAAACAAAGCATACTATTAGCTCTTTGACTTACCAAGAATATGTAGATCAAAGGTCATTAAATATAATAAATCAGACAAAACGAGCCAACAAAGATAAAGAAGAGTTTGATAAGAAGGTTTCTAGATATAGAAGAATTCATGATTCTGTACAAGATTCATTAAGAGCTACAAAACCTAACAATCCGGCAGTTGGTAAAAATTTGAAAGATAAGATGCATACAGTTAAAGCTATGGGGAAAATTTTGGAGAAAGAAAAAGAAAATCTTACAAAAGCTCCCGATTATGAAGATGAAATATCCATAAATTTTGATGAAGATATAAATGTACCTAATGGAAAAGTTATTTTAGATATGTATTTAGAAAAGCTTGAAATTGCTGATAGGATTTTGTCTAAAAATATAAATTTAAAAGTTATTGGACCTGAAAAAATCTGTATTATAGGGACAAATGGTGTTGGTAAATCAACTCTATTAAAGATAATAATAAAAGAGTTGAAAGATTTAAATCTCAATGTTGGATATATGCCTCAAACATATTTTGAACTTGGAGAATATGAGATAAATGCTATCGAATATTTATCTAAAGATTTTACCAAGGATGAACATTCTAAAATCTCAACTTATTTAGGATCTTTAAATTTTAAAAGAGAAGAGATGTATAGAAATATAAAATCTTTATCAGGAGGACAAAAGGCTAAATTATTTTTTGCTAAAATGAATTTAGATAAATGTGAAGTTTTAGTTCTAGATGAACCTACAAGAAATCTATCTCCACTTTCACAACCAGAAATTATAAATGCTCTAAAATTATTTAATGGTTCGATTATTTCAGTTTCACACGATAGAAACTTTATAAATGAAGTATGTGATAAGTGTTATGAACTCACTAAGGATGGTCTACGATTAGTAAACTAATCTACTTGTTATTAAATTTCATATACTTTAAAATATAAATATAATAATTAAAGGAAATGAGATGAAAAAGTCAAAAAGAAATAAAACAATAGATTTCTCAATGGAAGAAGGAAGAGATTTTTTAAAAAACGCTATATATTTCAATGAGAATATAAAATTTAATGATTTGATTAATAAAAATATTATTGGAGATACATTTGAGGTTTTAGACTATATAAAAGATAATTCTATTGATCTTATCATAGTTGACCCTCCTTATAATTTAAGGAAGAATTATCATGGAAATGTTTTTTCGGAAGTATCTAAAAAAGAATATGAAGAATATACCAAATCTTGGATATTGAAATTAAAGGACAAATTGAAGGAAAATGGTTCAATGTATATTTGTTGTGATTGGAAATCTTCAATAGTTATAGCAAATGTAATTTCAAGCCATTTTATTGTTAGAAATAGAATCACTTGGCAAAGAGAAAAGGGTAGAGGTTCAAAAGATAATTGGAAAAATTCCATGGAAGATATATGGTATGTAACTAAATCTAATGAATTTACTTTTAATGTAGAGGATGTTAAAAAAAGACGTAAAGTAATTGCTCCATATAAGCAAGATGGTGAGGCTAAAGATTGGAAAGAAGATTCAAATTTAAAATATAGAGATACATATCCATCAAATTTTTGGGATGATATCACAATTCCGTTTTGGTCAATGAAAGAAAATACAGCTCATCCAACCCAAAAGCCTGAAAAATTAATAGCAAAATTAATACTAGCATCTTCAAATGAAAATGATTTAGTATTGGATCCTTTTGCTGGTTCAGGAACAACGGCTGTTACCGCAAAAAAATTAAATAGAAGATACATTTCTATTGAACAAAATGAACTTTATATTGCTTGGGCAGAAAAAAGATTACTTGATGCTGATGAGGATAGAACTATCCAAGGATATGAAGACAATATATTTTATGATAGAAATTATAGAAATGGGTGAGAATCGGGTAATCAGTAAATAAATTAAGATTTATTTATTTTTATAAATTATAGATTGAAAAGATACAAATATTGTAGTATAATAATACCATGAAATCGATTTCTTAGCTTTGTTTCTAATATGTATTGTAAAGACTTTAAGAGGGGAATTAATGAGAAAAAAAATATGTTATCTTTATTTTTGTTATATTTTTGATACCAATTATTTTATTTAATAGTACAGTTATTGCTAATACTGATATAAATGATAGACAAAGCACCAGTATGGAATATACTCCACAATATGTTGTTCCACAATTTATAAAATATGGAGAATATGATGGTATGCAACCAAAAGACAAACCATATGTTTATAAAACGGTAAAACATAATGGACATTATTATTCTGGATATTTATATAACAAAGGAAACTACTACTTTGAAGGATATTTATATTTAACAGAAAATCCATATAAATAAAATTAATAAGAGAAGTGGATAATTGATTTGGAGTTTATTCACTTCTCTTTAATTATAAAAGGATAAAAAATGCTAAAATTTGAAATTAAGAAATTAATAAAATCTAATATATTTATAATTACTATAATTTTTTCTTTTGTCATGGCTTTATACACTAATTATATATCAAATAATTCAACACCAATCGATTGGAATTATCCCTCCTATGAGGAGGGGGGGCCGGATTTGATATTTTTCAGAATCATGGATAATCAAGTTTATAGTTTTGATAATAGAGAAGAGTTTTTTGAAGAATATAATCAAGCGTTTCTTAAATATGCAAGAGAAAGCTATAGTAAATTAAAACATTTTTTAGTGAACTATAGAAATTACTCTTTCAAGGAAATGTATGAACAAGGAAAATTTATACAAAAGCTTGATTATGATTATTTTCAAAATCTCAAAAAATACATGGATAAATATCCATTTGTAATAAAAGATGAAGCTACTAAAAAGACATTTGATTATGGAATATTTGAATCTGAGTATTATCATGATAATGATATTTTATTTACTAAGAGTAGTGAAGAGATATTTTCTACCAATTATGCAAGACGTATAGTATACAATAGTAAAATAATATTTGGAATTCCGTATCTTGCATTTATGATACTTTGCTTTTATGGGGTTTTAAGTAAAGAACAAGAAAAAGGAACGATTACTCTTTTACGTACTCAACCAAAATCAATTCGAAGACTTATATATTCTAAAATTATACCAATTATTTTTAATGCGATTATCTATATAATTAGCTTTTTTATGTTCTTTTATATAATCTGTATAATTCAAGGAATCAATTTAGGTGGGTTTAGAGATATATTTAGAATCTATAATATAGGAGATGAAATTAAATACATTAAAGCGTATCAACTTATCCCTTTAATATTGCTTTCATTTATTATTTTAAACATATTAGTTGCTTCAATTATTCTTTTTGTAAATGTAATTACAAGAAGTGATAATAAATCCATATCTATTTTAATTGTATTTTCTGGATTAATGTACACCCTTACGGAAAATATAAGTGTTTTACAGAACAGATATAATCCAATATTTGCAATGGATCATGTAAGGTCTCTAATAGGTACAACGAAAGAGATTGTAAAAGTTGATGGAACAAGTTTATATGAATACATTTATCAAAGTAGTTCAATTTATTTATTGGTATTTTTAATAGTCTCATTTGTAATTGTTGAGGTTTCAATTAGAATATTTAATCATGATTTAAGAACTAGCTTAGAACGCAAAAAAGAACAAAGATACATCAATAATATTCTTAGATTTGAAATAAATAAATTAATAAAAAATGAAGGTTTTGTTATTTATTTGCTTGGAGCCATGGTAATTATTTTTTCTATATATAGTTTTAATATAAAAGAAGTTAATGATAAATTAAACTTTGGAGTGGGAGATAATGGAGCTATTAAATATTTTAGAGATAGAATCAAGCAACTTGAAGAAGATATAGAATATTTAGGTGAAGAAAATGCAGAATTGCTAATAATGGAATTAGAAGATAAAAAACAAAAATATGATTTAATGTATAATATAAATAAATATTATAAAGCTAACGATTCAAGAAAGTTTTATGAATATCTTAATGATAGAGATGATACTCATTTTAATTTCAACGCTACATCTTATTATGCATATAAGTCTGGACAAGCTTATATTATTTCAAAATTCGAAACAAATATGTTAAATTCAAAAGCTATTGAAGAAAATATAAAACCCATTTATAGAAAATCATTCCTAAATTCAGAATATGATGAATTTACTACACGCCCTCTAGAACACCACTTTAGGAAAGAAAATATATATTTAACTAATTCAAGCATTTATAGCAATTTCAAGATGTTAAAATATCAAGATTTAGATATAATATTTATGGTTTTAGTCCTATTTATGGTAATAAGTGGCTATGTTAGTGAAAAAGACTATGGAAAGAATTTAGATCTTATCTACACTCAACCGATAGATAAGAGAAAATATCATATTACAAAAATTATTTCACAAGCAATAGTTATAGTTGGAGTATATATATTCCTATCATTATTTATATTTTTAATAGGTATAATAGTTGAAGGGATTGGAGAATTTAGACAGCCTATTATAGAGTATCTAAATTTAACTAAAACACCTAATTCTATCACAAGCGATCAAATACCAAATATTATAAGAACGATACCAATTTACATATACTTATTAAGAGTATTATTAGTTATAGTTGTACAAGCTCTCTTACTATCATCAATTGCAACACTCGTTTCAATATTTATTAAAGATAGGACTTTACTTACAATATTAGTTAGCATAATATATGCGGCTGGATTTTTATTAAATTCAGTTATAAATATAAATACATTTAAATTATTCAATCCATTTACATATATATTTGCAAGCCAAATAGCGGATAATACGGTTATGGTAAAATACAAGATATTAAATGCAAGCTTTATGAATAGTGTATTGGTAATCTTTGCTTGGAGTGTTGTGATGGCAATTGTTGGAGCAATTATTGCGAAAAATAAAGATCAGAAATATTAGTATGGTCTATTGAATTATATTTATCGTGAGAGGTTCAACAGTGGAAAAAGAATTCAAATGGTATCTTTTATGATACCATTTGAATGAGATTTATTGTGTTAACATGAAATATTTTGAATATGAAAGTTAAAAAAGCGACAGTTAATGAACCTGCTATTGATAAATTAAACTTTTCAACAGTTTTTAAGAGTTAAATAAAATAAATAAATTACATTTCAAGAGGTGATTCTGGAAGAATTTGTCCGCCATCTACAATTAGGGATTGACCAGTTATATATTTAGCTTCATCAGAAGCAAAGAACATAATGGCGTAAGCTATGTCATCAGGATCACCTAATTTTGCCATAGGAATAATTTGCTCTTGATTTTTGATATATTCTTCTCCAAGATTTGATTTCATACCAGGAGTCATAATATTTCCAGGTTCAACTGCATTAATTGTAATATTTTGTGGAGCAAGTTCAAGAGCAACTGATCTCATGAATC
>JAEZZN010000039.1 GCA_023418535.1 Bacillota bacterium
TAACTTTGAACCTTAAACAAATACTTCAACCCATTGTTTAAAAATAACTATGGAGTTAGATTTTTACTTCTAACTCCAATTAAATGTTATTCTAATTCTTCACCAACACTATTTGACAAAGAACCAATTAAAATTTTCTAATAATTATATATACTTATTTTTATTATATTATAAGGAGTTAATTGATTTTAAATTTTATTTTTTCTATTAATTGTATGATTATATAGCTAAATAGTAATTTTTATGCCAAAAGGAACTATAATCCCTTGTCGTTGAGCTTCATACATTGCATTTACAGCGATACCTTCAATACCCGCATACTTACCTTTTGGAAAATCATATTTATCGATTATAGTAAGTCTACTATTATGTTTACTCCAACTAAATTCATGGATTGCATAATATAAATCTTTCTGTGTAACTGTTCCGGAATTAGGAAATGAGTCTGTACCACTTTTTGAAGAAAGTTTTATTATCTTACTGTATACCGGTGATTGTTTTACTCTATATCCATTTATTGGAGAATATAAAGAATTATAAACTTTATTCTCTCTAGCGTGAGTCAATAGTTCTGCTGCTAATTTATAACCATTATAATTAAACCAAGCTATAACAGCTGATACAGCTGCCTTAGGAATAGCATAAGTGTTAGAAGCAGAGTGTATATTATTTTTATTTAGATTTTCTAAAGAATTGTGTTCATTTATCTTAAGATTATAAGAAACGATATCATATTCATAAATTTGTTTCTTTAAACTACTTATCAAAGATTTTATTTGCGAAATTTGTTCTTCACAAAAATCTTCTGTAAAAAGTAGCTTATTATAATACTTAATTAATTTATTAAGTTCTTCAGTTACGCTTGTTCCTTTACTTTTAAGATCTTCTTCTATTAAATTAATACTTTTTTTATTTATTTCCCCTACTTGTTGTGAATTATTTGTCGCAAATGTAAACGATGGTAAAATTAACATAAATATTAATGCAATAACAAAAATATTTTTCAATTTTATTTTATATTTAATTTTATTCACATAAGCTCCTTAATTTATATCCTCAAAAAGATAATAACATTTATCTATACCATTATATGTTATCCCTAATGGATCTCCATCTAAATTTTCTATTATTCCAATATATTCTAGATTATCTTTATCTATATTTAATTTAGATTTTTCTATTAATTCATTTATAAAATCTGGAAATGCTTTTCTTTTTTTTATATTTTTATTAATTGTTTTTTCTAAATTTTCACCTTTAGTATCTAATTTAATTATTCTATACCCATCTGCCGTGAATCCTAAATCTGAATATATTTCTTTTACAGTCCATTCCTTAGGTAATTTTATATCCCATCTATCTTGAAAATTATTTTTATCACTATATTTAATATTGCCTGCAATATATAATATTAATGATATCAATAAAATTACTAAAATTATTAAAATGCTTTTTTTTCTCATATTCTTACCTTTTACATTACATATCTCCCAAAAAATAATAAAAAAATATATACAGGTTACAAGTTAATTATATATTAAATAAGTTTATTTTACAAATAATTAAATATAGGCATAATCAAACATGTTTTGTTATATATAACACAATAACTGCTATAGCCTTTATCAAAGATTAGTTAGTCATTTTTATATATTTATGAACTTTGTTAATTCTTTCTACTATCCCCTAATCTCTATTTTTAATTATAATAACTTTCTATTATTTTGGTTTTAGTCAAATAGCTACTATTATCAAGCAATATATAGATACGATAAAATTAAATCTCAATATTAGCTTATCTATATACTTTTTATAACTTCATTTATATCTTCACATTGTATTATTTGAAGATTTTTTATTTTTGTTTTGTCTATATTAGTCTTAGCTATATATGCCTTCTTAAATCCTAGTCTATCAAGTTCTATTAATCTCTTTTCAATATCTGGAACTCTTTTAAGCTCCCCTGTCAATCCTACTTCTGCAATAAATACCGTTAAGCTATCTATTGCTTTTTTCTTAATTGATGAAACTATGGACATCATAATAGCTAAATTTACAGATTGCTCTGTTAATTTAAGACCGCCTGTTGTTTTAAGTATGACATTTTTATCATATAAACTAAAATTAGCCCTTTGTTCAAGTATTGAAATCAAAGTATTTAACTGATCTTTTCTTAAACTATCACCTATTCTTATTGGATAAGGTGTAAATGAGTGCGATACTAATGATTCAACTTCCACTACAAGAATTCTTGAACCTTCTTTGATAACTGAAACAGCTGATCCTTCTGCTGGTTTTGATCTTTGAGTTACAAAATATTCTGAAGGATTTTTTACTTCTTTAAGTCCTTCTTCTACCATATCAAATAAACCAATTTCTCCAGTATAGCCAAATCTATTTTTTGTAGATCTCAACACTCTTAATTGTGAATCTTGTTCGTATTCTAATACTAATACTGTATCTACTAAATGTTCTAAAGTCATTAATCCAGCCATTTCACCCGCTTTCGTCATATGACCTACCATAATTGCGGCACATGGTTTTTCGCTATATTTACATTTTTCTACTAAAGCATTTGCGCATTCTATTGTTTGAGTTGGTGTTCCTGGTCTTTGAGGATATTCTGATAATGCAACTGTTTGAATTGAATCTAGTAATACCAAATCAGGATCTATATTATCTATCTCTTTCAATGCCGTATCCATACTATTTGTAGATATGATGTAAATTTCATCAGGAATATCTGGATATATTCTATTTGCTCTATTTTTTATCTGAGATTCTGACTCTTCACCTGATATATATAGAACTCTTTTTCCAGACTTTGCTAAATTATAAGAAATTTCAAGTAAAAGTGTAGATTTGCCAGCACCTGGTCTGGCAGTAAGAATGGATACCGAATCTTTTACAATTCCACCACCAATGGTTCTATCAAATTCTTCTATTTTGGTAACTATTCTTTCGGATGAATCTACTGAAATTTGAGATAATTTGTTTGACTTTT
>JAEZZN010000038.1 GCA_023418535.1 Bacillota bacterium
TTGCTCCTATGATTAGAGATAGTCAAGTCACAGAAGTAACATATAGCAATTTCTTAGAAATGCTTGAAAATGGAAAAATCGATAAAGTTGAAAGAACCACTTATCAATATAATTTTTCTGTAAAAGAAGGAAATAAGGAAATAAAATATAAAACTGGTGTATGGCCAGATCCAGATATAACAAAAAGACTTGAAACTGCTAAGACAACATTCGGAACAGAAATAATACAGCCAACAAATCCTCTAATAGTTATTTTAGTACAATTAGGGATTCCTCTAGCAATTATGTTTATTGCTATTAGATTCCTTTCAAAAACTATGATGGGAGGAGGCGGAAATGCTTTAAGTTTTGGTAAATCCAATGCCAAAGTGTACATAAAAGCTCAAAATTCTGCTAAATTCAAAGATGTTGCTGGACAAGACGAGGCAAAAGAAAGTCTTGAAGAAATAGTAGATTTCTTGCACAATCCAAAAAAATATGCGGAAATCGGTGCAGTTACACCTAAGGGAGTTTTACTTGTAGGCCCTCCAGGGACAGGTAAAACACTTCTTGCTAAAGCAGTTGCTGGTGAAGCAGATGTTCCATTCTTTTCAATATCTGGTTCAGAATTCGTTGAAATGTTTGTAGGTTTAGGTGCTTCTAAAGTAAGAGATTTATTTAAGCAAGCTAACGAAAAGGCTCCTTGTATAGTATTTATAGACGAAATAGATGCTATCGGTAAGAGAAGAGATACTTCAGGTTATAGTGGAAATGATGAAAGAGAACAAACTCTTAACCAATTATTAAATGAAATGGACGGTTTTGATGCAACATCAGGAGTAATTATCCTTGCTGCAACAAATAGACCAGAAATATTAGATCCAGCTTTAACAAGGCCTGGTAGATTTGATAGACAAGTAAGAGTTGAACTTCCAGATGTTAAAGGAAGAGAGGCAATTTTAGAAGTTCATGCTAAAAAAATCAAACTTGCTCCAGGCGTTGAATTAAAGAATATCGCTCGTATGACAGCAGGCGCTTCAGGTGCTGACCTTGCAAATATAATAAATGAAGGTGCATTAAAAGCTGTTAAAGAAGGAAGAAAACTTGTTACAGAAGAAGATTTAGAAGAATCAGTAGAAACAGTAATTGCAGGTCAAAAGAAAAAAAATGCAGTAATCACCCAAAGAGAAAAAGAAATTATTGCATATCATGAAGTCGGTCACGCAATCGCCGCTGCAGCTCAAAAAGGTACTGCTCCAGTGACAAAGATTACTATAATTCCTCGTACTTCAGGTGCATTAGGTTATACAATGCAAGTTGAAGAAGAAGAAAAATTCTTAATGTCAAGAGACGATTTATTCCAAGAAATAGTTACTCTCGCTGGTGGACGTTCTGCCGAAGAAATAATATTCAAAATTAAAACAACTGGAGCTTCAAATGATATTGAAAGAGCTACAAAGATTGCTAGAGCAATGGTTGCAACCTACGGTATGGAAGATGAATTCAACTTTATATTACTTGAAAAACCATCAGCTCAATATCTAGCAGGATCTGCAACAAATTCATATGCAGCAATGCAAACTGAAAATCAAGTAGATAAAAGAGTAATGGAAATAATAGATGAAGCTCACAATAAAGCTCATACTCTATTAAAAGAAAATATCGATAAATTACACGAAATAGCAAAATATCTTTTAGATAAAGAAACCATTTCTGGTCAAGAATTTATGGATATATTTAATAGTCAATATGTAATCACTGAAAAACCAGATTATATTAAAAACTTTGAAGATAAAGCTTCAGAACAAAATATGGAAAATTCTTCTGAAGACATTTATCAATCAAATATAGACGAAAATTCTGAAGAAGATAATTTAGATTAAATATAAAATGGGTCAGTTCACATAGTGCTGACCCATTTTTTTTATTTATAAACACAAATTTATTCTTCAATATCCGTAAAATTCAAAGTTTTTTCAATTATTTTCTTTATATATTCTGCCTCTTTTGTATCAGCAGCTCTATAATAAACTTCTTTTCCTAATCTCCTAGTAGTTACAAGTCCATTAGTTTTTAATAATCTTAAATGATGTGATACTGCTGGAGATGACATTCTCATAAGTGCAGAGATATTTATTACACATTCTTCTACATTTGAAAGTAACCAAAAAAGTCTAATTCTATTGCTATCTCCTAATTGTTTAAAAATCTCTGCTACTAAATTAAAATGATCTTTGTTGTCCAATCTTTCTATTATATATTCATCTATTTTCTCACCATGATTATGAGGTAGTTTTATATTATTCATTAATTATCCACTCTTTCTGTTGACTTCATACTCTAATTGAATTATACTAACAATATAACAGTTAAGCAATCGTTTAATTGTATTTTTGTATTATTGGAGAAACCATGAAAAAATCATATAAAATAAACGTAGACTGTGCAAATTGCGCAAATATAATAGAAGAAAAAATAAATAAAATTGATGGAATTGAATCAGCTTCAATAAATTTTATGTTACAAAAATTAAATATAAAATTTAAAGATGATATAAATACTGACGAAATATTAAATCAAATTGAAACAGAATCTAAGAGAATTGAGCCAGATTTTTCTATAGAAAACAGATAGTATATAAATAAAAGCTTAATATAAGAGGTTAATTATGAATAAAAAACAAAAGAAAATGTTGTATAGCATTTTATTAACCATTTTTCTTGTTATTATTGTACAATTCCTATCACTTAGTGGTTATCCTAAACTTATAATGTATATATCCATTTATTTATTAATCGGGTATGACATAATTATTAAGGCCTATAAAGGAATTATGCATGGACTTGTTTTTGATGAACATTTTCTAATGACTATAGCTACTATTGGTGCATTTACCCTTGCAATCTTAACTAAAAGTGAGGACTATTTAGAAGCTGTCGCTGTTATGCTGTTTTACCAAATCGGTGAATGGTTTCAAAATTATGCTGTAGATAAAAGTCGTAAAAACATTGCAAAACTAATGGAAATAAAACCTGATTATGCAAATATTGAAGTTGATGGTGCAATTATTCAAGAAGATCCTGATAATATTGAAATTGGACAAATTATAATTATAAAACCTGGTGAAAAAGTGCCTTTAGATGGAGTTGTAATAAGTGGTGAATCTTCATTAAATACTAGCGCTTTAACAGGTGAAAGCATTCCTAGAAATGTAGGAGTTGATAGCGAAGTAATAAGTGGAAGTATAAATATAAATGGATTGTTAAAAGTTAAAACTACTAAAAAATTTGAAGATTCTACAGTTTCTCAAATATTAGATTTAGTAGAAAATGCAAGTTCTAAAAAAGCTAATACAGATAAATTCATTTCAAAATTCGCAAAATACTATACAACTATAGTCTGTATATCCGCACTTTTACTTGCAATTATCCCTCCCCTATTCATAAGCATATTTTTAAATGGTGATGCTAATTGGATGGATTGGGTATATAGATCATTAATATTCCTTGTAATAAGCTGCCCATGTGCCTTAGTAGTTTCAGTACCACTTACATTCTTCTCAGGTATAGGTGGAGCAAGTAAAGAAGGAATACTTATAAAAGGTTCAAATTATATAGAAGCATTAGCTCAAACAAAGTCAATTGTATTTGATAAAACTGGAACCTTAACAAAAGGTGTATTTGAGGTCGTTGCAATACATTATAATGAAATGGATCAAGATAAATTATTAGAATACTCTGCTCTTGCTGAATCTTATTCTACACATCCTATAAGTACTGGTATCCAAAAAGCTTATGTAAATGATATTGATAGAAATAGAGTTTCGAATATTGAAGAATTTGCTGGAAAAGGCATAAAAGCTAATGTTGATGATAAAGAGGTTATAATAGGAAATGACAAATTGATGGAATTATTTGATATAAATTATATTCCGTGTAAACATATTGGAACAATAGTTCATATAGCAATTGACAAAAAATATGAAGGTCACATTGTAATTTCAGATAAAATTAAAGAAACATCTAAAAATGCTATTTCTAGTTTAAAACACTTAGGAGTAAAAAGAACAGTTATGCTAACTGGAGATTCCAACAAAATAGCTGATTATGTAGCTTCAAGCATTGGTTTAGATGAATATTATAGTGAACTTTTACCACAGGATAAAGTTTTATATGTCGAAAAACTAATGCAGAAAGATCCTAAGAAATATAAACTTGCATTTGTGGGTGACGGTATAAATGACGCTCCATCATTAATGAGAGCAGATGTAGGGATTGCAATGGGTTCGATAGGTTCTGATGCCGCTATTGAAGCTGCAGATGTAGTTCTTATGGATGATAATCCATTAAAAATAGCAAAATCTATTAAAATTTCTAAAAGAATACTAAAAATAGTTTATCAAAATATTGTATTTGCTCTTGGTGTTAAACTTATAGTTTTATTATTAGGTGTGTTTGGAATAGCAAGTATGTGGGCTGCTATTTTTGCAGATGTAGGTGTAACTATATTAGCAGTTCTTAACTCTCTAAGAGCATTAAATGCAAAAAATATATGATTTTATTAATACTATAAAATAAGGTGAAGTCATATGACCTCACCTTTAATTAATATTTTATTCTTTAACTTCTACAAATCCTTGTTGTTTAACATACTCTACAGATCTCTGTAAGCTAACACCTTTACTTATATCTCCATCTATATTTCCGGAATTAAGTTTTTGATAAGCTTCAACATCTAAATCTTTAAAATCAACTGAAATTTGTTCTGTGACTATTCCATCTTCGTCCATATTATATTCGTATGTTGTCCCTTTTATATTATTATAAACATTTTGTGTTTCTTCAAGTCTAGATTTAACGTCATCAGGTGTTACTGAAAGATAATTTGAATCTATAACATATACCACTTCTTGTCTGTACACTACATCACCATCAGCATGATATGTTATAGTAGTTTTTATACCTTCAGATTCCTTTTCTAAAACAACCTTTTGTTTCGTTGACGAGCAAGCTGTTAAAATAAGTAATAAAGCTAATATTATACTAATTTTCTTCATAATCATTCCTTTTCTTTTTATATTTAAATGTTATTTTCTAAAAAAATATTCAACATTTTTGCTGATCTTTGTGATGTTAGTTTTACATTTTTTGCAAAATCAATACCACTATTGTCTCTCATCACTATATCAGATAGTGATCTAATAATTATAAATGGTATTTGTAATCTATCACACACTTGAGCTATTGCTCCACCTTCCATTTCGCAAGCTATTGCTGATGGGAATTTATTTTTTAGTTCTATAACTTTTTCATCTTCTCCGATAAATGTGTCTCCTGTTATTATATCTCCAAAAAATATATTACTCTCAACATTTAGCTTGTCATACGCATTATATACCCTTTCTCCAAGCGTATAATCAGAATGAAATTTTAATCCAAATCCACTATCTCCATCAATATAAGAAGTATCAAAATCATATTGTATAACATTTTTTGAGATTACTATGTCCATAGTTTCTTGAGTTTCTACCATTCCACCAGCTGTCCCTATATTAATTACATATTCTATATCAAAATGATTTAAAAGAGTAATAGATGCAATTGCTGCATTTACCTTACCTACACCTGATTTGGTTAGACAAATTTCCTTATCATGAATGTTCCCCTTGAAAAAAATCACTTTGTTGATTTCGACTTTCTCTATATTTGACATATATTCAAGTATAGCTTCAACTTCTACATCCATTGCTCCAATTACACCTATCATTTTATCTCCTATTAAGTTTGTTATTTTAATTTTATAAAGCTTGTGCTGCTGTTAAAATAATTGTTGTATAAACATCATCTACTGTTGAACCTCTTGATAAATCATTAACAGGTTTATTCAAACCTTGTAATAATGGTCCTACTGCCATAAATCCACCAAGTCTTTGTGCAATTTTATAACCTATATTACCAGCTTCAAGATTTGGGAATACAAATGTATTTGCTCTTCCAGGAACATCTGATCCTGGGAATTTTAATTTACCAACAGTTGCAGAATAAGCCGCATCAAATTGCATTTCTCCATCAATTGAATAGTTAAATCCTCTTTCTTCAGAAATTTGTTTAGCTATTTTAGTAGCTTCTGCTACTTTTTGAGTTTCGGGAGTTACTGCTGAACCATTTGTTGAATATGATAATAAAGCAACTACTGGATCAATACCAAAAGTTTCTGCAGTTCTTGCAGATGTAACTGCTATTTCACCTAATTGTTGAGCATCTAGACTAGTATTTATTGCGATATCAGCAAAAATATATTTTTGATCATCTTTCAATAAAATCATTGCTCCAGATGTTCTTGAAACTCCAGGTCTAGTTTTAATAATTTGAAGTGCAGGTCTTACTGTATCTCCTGTCGTATGAACAGTTCCTGACACCATACCATCTGCTTCATCTAATTTAACCATCATTGTTCCAAAGTAATTAACATTTTTTACAAGAGCCTGAGCTTCTTCTTTTGTGTTTTTACCTTTTCTTAACTCAACAAATTTTTCTACATATTCATCAAATTTTGAATCTGTTTCTGGATTTCTTATTTCTATACCTTCAATATCAAAACCTTTTTCTTTAGCAATTTCTCTTATTTTTTCTTCATTCCCTAGAAGAATTAATTTAATAATTCCTTCTTCTTTAGTTCTTTGAGCTGCTTCCAAGATTCTTGGTTCTTCACCTTCTGGCAACACTATTACTTTATTTTTTCCATCTAACTTTTCTTTAAGTTCATCAATTAAACTTAATGACATAATTCCCCCTTATTTTTTTATTTACCTAAAGCCATATTTAAAGCAACTTCTTCTTCTGGTGACATTTCTTGTTCTGGCTCACCATTTTTAATTGCTTTTGAATAATTATAATTTTCTTCTCTTCCATTTATACTAGTTATCATGATTCCATTAGAGAACCTATCTAATAATACAATAGTAAATGATAAATTTCCAGTTTGATTTTCGAAAGCATCATATTTATTTATACCAACTTTTTGAATAGAAAATGATAGTTGATCATTTAATATATTTATGTTCCTTCTTAAATCTTCTTCTACTTTTGTTAAATCGGACCTTATTTGTTCATAATGGTTTTCAAGCTCTTTACTCATTTTATCGTCTAAATCATCATACATTTGTGTGAATTTATCTTTAATTTCACTTATTTCAGAATCTATTTTCTTATCTGTATTATGAAGTGAATCACCATATTCTTTATTAATTTTATCTGTAATTTTTTTCATATCATCTATCATTACATTTGATTTTGCAATATCTGTAGAATGAGCTCTCAATAACTCTTCAAAATTTATATCTCCCCTACCTCTTACTAAGGTATTGTATCTCTTTTGCAATCTAGATATCTTAGAGGATAAATTATAGATATTATACATTAAAATGAATATTATCGCACTCATGATAACGAAGATTAAAAATGTTAATTTTTCCATATTATTCTCCCAAATTATAGTGAGAAAGAAACTCTTCTATTTGTTCATCATTAGAAAATTCAATGTTTACGGTCCATTTATTCCTGCTTTTATTGATTCTTACCTTTGTACCTAAAGATTCTTTAAGTCTATCTTCCAAATCTCTTACAAATATATCTTTCTTAACTCGTTTTCTTTTCTTAGTATTTTTTGTCTTTTCTATTTCATTTACTGTTATTTCATTTTTCAACAACAATTCTAAATATTTATGTCTTTCTTCAATATTTTCAATTCCTAGTAATGCCCTACCTTGAGAAGAAGTAATATTTCCGTTTTCAATTTCTTCTATAGTCTTTTCATCTAAATTGATTAAACGAACCATATTAGCTATATAAGTTCTGGATTTACCAAGTATATCGGATAGTTCTTGTTGAGTAAGATTATATTTTTTCATCATATTAGTGTAAGCCACAGCTTCTTCATATGGATTCAAATCTTCTCTTTGAATATTTTCTATCATAGAAATCATATCTTGATCTCTACCAGTTAATTCTTTTATTATAGCTGGAACTTCTTTTAAATTAGCTGTTTTAGCAGCTCTAAATCTTCTTTCCCCTGCTACTATTTTATATTTATCATTTTCTTTAATAAGTACTAAAGGTTGAAGTACACCATACATTTTTATAGATTCCGCTAAAGATTCTATACTTTCCATATCAAAATATTTTCTCGGATTACCTGAGTTTATTTTAATATCTTTAATATCAACCATTTGTATTTGATTGGTATTCTCGTTAATATTAATCTCTTTTTCTGGTATAAGTGCTCCAAGCCCTTTTCCTAAACCTTTTCTTCTAGCCATGTTCACCTACTTATTATTTTTAATTATTTCATTTGCCAATCTAATATATGCTTTTGCCCCTTTTGATGATTTTTCATAATCGATTACAGATAATCCATGTGATGGAGCTTCAGCAAGCCTTATATTTCTTGGAATAACAGTCTTAAATACTTTATTCTTAAAATAAGCTTTAACTTCTTCTACTACATCTAATGACAAATTATTTCTACCATCAAACATAGAAATCAAAACTCCCTCTATCTCTATATTAGGATTTAAACTTTCCTTGATTAATTCTATAGTTTTAACTAATTGAGATACTCCTTCAAGAGCATAAAACTCTGTTTGTATAGGTATTAAAACAGAATCACTTGCAACTAAAGCATTTATACTTAATAATCCCAAAGAAGGTGGACAATCCATCAAGATAAAATCGTATTTATCAAGTTTATGTATTATATTTTTTAATAAACTTTCCCTATCTTCTATATTAACCGCTTCAATCTCAAATCCTGACAAGTCAGATGTAGATGGTAAAATCCACACATTTTTTGCACTTGTTTCAACAGGAGTAAAATCTATATTGTTCAATAACGCATCATATACACTATATTCTAATTCATCTTTATCTACACCTAAACCTGAAGTACTATTTCCTTGTGGATCTAAATCTATTATTAATACCTTTTTGTTTTTTAAACCTAGTGAAGCCGCTAAATTTACTACTGTTGTAGTCTTTCCGACCCCACCTTTTTGATTAAATATCGATATAATTTTCATACGCACCTCGTTGATAATTATATCATAAAACTGATCTTAATTTAAGATTTAGTTTAGTGTTTCATATGAAACCTTAAAGTACTCATTATTCAATCAATGAGTTCTAATATTTATTATATTTTTAATTGCCTCATATAAAATTTCTATTATTTCGTTTTTTATGTTTCATATAAAATTTTAAATCATCTTATTATTCAATCCTTTCGATTTTATTATTTATTGTCATATTAATTGTTTCATATGAAACTTTAAACAAAAAAAAACTAGCTTTAAGCTAGTTTAATGGTTTTGTTCTTGGTTTCCCTCCAGATCTTGGAAATCTGTGGGGTGTTGCTTTTATTTTCTTTATTACAATCAGAGATCTTTGTCCCAGTGATAGAGGAAGTTCATATTCAATTACTTTATCTAAAACTCCTCCTAATATCTTTATAGCTCCTTTAGAGTCTTTGAGTTCTTCTTTGAAGTTTGGTCCTTTCATAGCTATAAAATATCCGCCAACTTTTACGAAAGGTAGACAATATTCTAATAAAGTTTGTAAATTGGCTACCGCTCTTGATGTAGCTACATCATACTTTTCACGATACTCTTCTTTTCTAGCTATTTCTTCAGCTCTTCCATGTAAATTTTCTACATTTTCTAGTTTTAAGTCTTCTGTAACTATATCTAAAAAATTAATTCTTTTCTTAAGACTATCTAGTAAAGTAAAAGATAGGGTATCGTTGTATATTTTTAATGGTATTCCTGGGAAACCACCACCAGTGCCTACATCTATTATTTTTTGATTTTTTTCTATTACACCTGATTTAGTTATAAGTAGAGAATCTAAAAAATGCTTTATATACACTTCTTCTTCATCTACTATTTTTGTAATATCAATTTTATAATTCCATTCTTGAAGAAGATTATAGAATTTATCAAATTTCTCTATTGCATTATCATCTAATTCGTATCCTTCATTGATAAATATTTCTTTATACTTCATTATTCTTCCTTCTTTGAACTTCTAGATATATTAATATAACATTTATATCTGCAGGTGTTACTCCTGGCATTCTTGATGCTTGCCCAACAGAATCAGGTCTTACTTTATTTAATTTTTCGATTGCTTCATGTTTTAAACCATCTATTTGTCTGTAATCTTCAATGATATCCAGCTTTTTACTCTCCATTTTCTTAAATTGTTCAATTTGAAGATTTTGTTTTTCTATATAACCTTCATATTTAACTTCTGTCTGAACTTCAAGTTTATATGGTTTCTTTATTTCTGGTCTATTTGGATCGAATACAGCTATCATTTCATAATCAAGTTCTGGCCTCTTAATTAATTCGTGAAGAGTAGTGCCAGTTTTGATAGGGGAGCTACCAAGTTCTTCTAATATATTATTAGTCTCAGAAGTTGGGGTAATCATTACCGTCTTTAATCTTTCGATTTCTTTTTGAATAGCTTCTTTTTTTTCAAGCATTAATCG
>JAEZZN010000044.1 GCA_023418535.1 Bacillota bacterium
AAAAGGTTAAAAATTTAGAACCTACAATTTGGATAAATCCAGATAGAAAAACTGGAGATGAAGCTTGGGAAAATGTTGATTTTACATTTGAAGATATAAAAGACGCAGACGACAGATTGAGAAAATTCGCTCCTCTCATGATAAAACTTTTTGGTGAGGAATTTCCTGAATTACACGAAAGTAAAGGAATATTGGAATCACCACTTGTTAGACTTGAAAATCTAGAAAAAAAATATCGTGAAGAAAAAGATTTTAAAGGTAAATTATATTTAAAAATGGATTCTCATTTACCTGTAGTTGGATCAATTAAAGCTAGAGGTGGACTATATGAAGTGCTTGTATTCGCTGAAATACTAGCAAAAGAAAATAATCTTTTAGATGAAAATAGAGATTACTCACAATTTGCAGATGAAGATTTTCGTAATTTATTTTCAAAATATACTATCCAAGTAGCTTCAACAGGTAATCTAGGAATATCAGTTGGTGTTATGGCGTCAGCATTAGGTTTTAATTCAATTGTTCATATGTCAAACGATGCTAAAGATTGGAAGAAAAAACATTTACGTGATAGAGGTGCAACGGTTATAGAATATGATGGTGACTTTTCTACAGCTATCACAAAAGCAAGAGAATTATCTCTACAAGATAAATTCTCATATTTTGTTGATGATGAAGACTCTACAACTTTATTTAAGGGATATTCAGTAGCAGCTTTACGCACAAAAGAACAAATTGAAAAAAAGGGAATTAAAGTCGATAAAGATCATCCTATATTTCTTTATGCACCTTGCGGTGTAGGCGGTTCTTCAGGTGGTGTATCATTTGGTTTTAGAAAAGTTTTAGGTGATAATGTACATGCTTTCTTTGTAGAAACTACTCATATACCAAGCTTTTTAATTGGCGCATCCACAAAATTACACTCAAATATTTCTGTATATGATTTAGGAATTGATGGTAAAACCGAAGCTGATGGACTATCTGTTGCTAGACCTTCTAAATTCTCTGGACATACTATGGAATCACTACTAAGTGGTGTAATAACTATTGAAGATTATACCTTATTTGAAACACTTAGAGAGCTTAATGATTTAGAAGATATTAGAATCGAACCTTCTTCTACATCATCTATTGTGGCTAGTGAATCTATATTTAATTATGAACAAGTTAAAGAATATCTAGAAAAATATGATTTATTGGATAAATTAGACAATATTACTCATATTTGTTGGGCAACTGGTGGAAATCTAGTACCTAAAGAAATTATGGATAATTATCTTACAAAATAAAAAATCATATATAATACACCAAACTATTGATTAATTCTTAAGTTTTAGGATTTATTTGAGTATTAAATATTAAATTAATGTAATAATGTTGGCGTTTTTTTTCATTCAACATTTGTTATTATATAAATATGGAAATGGTCATTTTTTAGTATTTGATATCCTCTCTTCAAATGCTAATTACCTATATGTAATCACCGACAATATTAGGTACCACGCTATTTAGAGCTGTCAATAGCATTAATAAATTTTAGAAATTATCTCTATGGTTCTCTCACCCATATTCTAAAATTTATAGGTGAAATCGATCGAAAAAAAGACACGTTTGAATATGCTTAAATTCATATTCAAACGTGTTTTATTATTTTCTTTCAAGATACCATTTGTTTTCTTGTTCATTATACATCTTGGTAAATTCATATAAATTATATTCTATTGAATTAAATGTGTGAACCAACTTGCCCAATTCAAAATTATATCTTCTATCTAAATTATTCTCAATTTCTCCTATTATATAAGAAGTATTTAGCTCTCCTTTAAAATATACTAACAATTCCTCATAAATTTCTTTAGTAATTATAGGCTTTTCATCTAAATCATTTAATTCTATAATTAAACTTAGTGCAGACCTAAATAGATTATTTAGTTTAGATACGGTTACAGTATTAATATTTTCATTCATTCTTAATTTAATATCTTTTCTAAGTCTTTTAGATATATAATTTATCTGTGATAATTCATCTATAAGTTTAACTTCATCAACAGATATATCATTTTCTAAAAGATTTTTAAGTGCAGATCTTAAACTCAAATAAGATGTTCTATATGCATTTAATAACACTTTTTCTTGTCTTCGTCTCAATACATATGTATTTATTAGTAATCCAATAACTGAACCTATTAATGTATCTATAATTCTATTTAGTGCATATATTTCAAGATTTTTGTTTGCATAAGGAACATCAAGTACAAATACAAAAAATATAAAAGCAGATCCTAATGTATATTGCCAATTGAAAAAGTAACAGATTACTATAATAACTGCCATACCTAATGTTACACCATATTGGTTAACTTGATTTATCGATTGCAACATAAACGCGACTAATATCGCTACTATATTTGACATCACTCTATCAAAAGATGATTTAAGTGAATCAAATATACTAGAGCTAATAGATGTAATGGCTGCTGCTCCCATCATCGCCGGATTTAACTCAGGAAAAATTTCGGCAATAATATATATTAAAAATACCGCTAAAATTGTCTTTAATGATCTTAATCCTATAACTTTTTTCATTTATCCCCTCGTAATAACTATATATCATAATAGCATATTACTTATATTTTTTTAATTAATATAATACATTTTTCAATACTGAATAACCTTCAGTAGTTTTTTCAATAATTATTTGCTTATCTATTTGTTCTTTTAAGGTTTCAACATGAGATATTATTCCTATTAATTTATTTGAATTACTTATTTTATATAGAGTCGACATAACCTTTGATAGAGTTTCTTTGTCAAGAGTCCCAAAACCTTCATCAACAAACATTGAGTCTAATTGTATCCCACCAGCATTCTTTTGTATTAAATCTGAAAGCCCAAGCGCTAAAGATAAAGCTGCTTGAAAAGATTCCCCACCAGAAAGTGTATTTATATTTCTAACCGTTTTATTATGATGATCAAACACTTCAAAATCAAGCCCCATTTGTTCGTTCATATTGTCCGCATCTTCTTTTCTCTTCAAAGAGTATTTCCCTTCGGTCATCTCAATAAATCTACTATTTGCAGCTATCAATATATTATTAAAATATCTAAATTGAATAAATGTCTCAAATTTTAAGTTTTGTAAACCTTTTATTTTACCTCTTATTATTTCGCTTAGCTCTTTTAGATCTTTATATCTTTTTTCCGAATCATTTAACTCTTTTTGTATGCTTTCTAATTTCTTTGTTTGATTATTATTAATCTTCATATTCGATTCTAAAACACTTGATTTAGACCTTAAATTCTTTAACTTAATATCTATTTCTTTTATTTCTTTTTCTAATAGCTCAATATCTAAATTGTGTTTTTCATCAATTTGCTCACTAAGAGTATTAATAGTCGTGTTTAACTTATTCAATTCACTTGAATAAGTTTGATAGTTCTCTCTTACATAAACAATTTCAGAATTTATCTCATCAATAGATTTCTCTATATCTGCTTTTTTAATTAAAGTAGACTCTTTATCTTTATTTTCTAAATTTTCTAATTCTTCAGATTCTCTTTTTTCTAAGTTTTTTATATTTTCCTTAGCAATATTAAAAAGATTATTTTCTTTTTCTCTTTTTATATCTTTTTCTTTTAATGATAATTCTAAATCCTCTAAAGCTTTATTATAAATATCAATATTTGAGATAATTGTATTTATTTCATTTAATTTAGTTTCATTTTCTAAGATTTTTGAATTTAAATCATCTTCAAAATTTTCAATATTGTTTATTGATATATTTAGAAATTCAATATTTTCATTTCTATTCTTTTCATTTTGTTTTATATAAATTTCTATTTCAGAAATTTCTTTTTGTAATTTTTCTTTTTTATTTCTAAGATGCTCTAACTCTTCCTTTTCTTTATCTAGTTCTTCTTTTGATAAAACTTCATCACTCATTTTCGCTGGATGAGGATGGTGAGTAGACCCACATACTGGACATGGTTTGTCTTCTTCCAAAGACTCAGCTAATATTCCAGCTTGAGATTCAAAATATAAATCACTATTATCATTGTATTTATTAAGATCTATACTATAGTTCTCCTTTGTTTCCATATATAAAAGTTTTTTCAACTCTTTTTCTTGAGTTAATTCATCAATGTTTTTTATATATTCTTTTGTATCTTTAACTTTTTCTTTGCTTAATTTTAATGAATTTTCTTTATTTAAAATATCAACTTTTATATCTTTCGCATCTTTATTTTCTTTAATATATTTCTTTTTATTTTCTATATCCAAAGATATCTTTTTTATTTCAGATGTTAACTTGTTTTTATTATCTTCATTTAATTTCGCTTTATTAATTAATTCAAATTTTTCATTTTGAATATTTTCAAGAGTTTCAAACAATTTTATTTCATTTTCTAATTTATTTAATTGATTGTTCAATGAATCCTTGTTTTTTTCTTTATTTGGAATTTCCTTAAATTTTTTTTCTAAATCTTCATATATTGGTGAAACTCTTTCTAATTCATTTTTATATTCTTCGATTTTTTTACTTATATTAATATAATCTAAATATTTTTCTTTTAATAATTTCTTTTCATCATATATTTTCGAATATTTTATTATTTCTTTACTTATATCTTTATTTTCATTTTTAAATTTATTATTTATTTCATTTACAAAAATAATTACATTATCTATACCTATCGCTTTTGATTTTACAAAATTTTCTTCATCAGAGTCATCTATACTAATATTGTTATAAATTTCGTTTTTTTGTATTTCAAGAGCTTTTAAGGCAGATTCTGATTCTTTTAAATTTGAAAATATTTCACGGTCCAATAAATCATATTTTTTAGTATTAAATATATCTCTAAACAATTCTTTTTTCTTTTCAGTGGAAGCTTTAAGTAATTTCATGAAATTACCTTGAGCAAGCATTGCTATTTGACTATATTGATCTTTGTTTATACCTAATAGTGAGACTACTTTATTAGTCGTATCTGTGATTCCCTCTATCATTTCACCATCAGGCATTTTTATCCACGCATATTTATTTACTGTAGTTTTTTTTGACTTCTCACTATATCTTAATGTGAATTCACGATATATAATATATGTCTTCTTTTTATATTCAAAGGTCAGTTCTACAAACGTAGTAGTTTTATCTTCTGATGCCGTAAATTGCATCATTCTTTCATCCTTTTCTCCACCACTTGAACTACCATAAAGAGCATAAGTAATCGCATCAAAAACACTAGTTTTTCCCGCTCCAGTTTGGCCAGAAATTAAAAATAGTCCTTCTTTACCAAACTTTTCAAATTCTATATTTATTTCATCCTTAAAAGGTCCAAAGGCTTTTAATCTTAAATTAATCGCTCTCATTTTCTCTCCATATTTTATCTATCGCTTCTTTTATGATATCTTCTTTAGACGATGAAATTTCTTCACCTATTCTTAAATAATAAAAATCTTTAAAAAGTTCCAAAGGACTTTTCTCACTATTTTCAAAATCAATTTCTTCTAAATCATTATCTCCTATTTTCAAATTTACATATCTCATAGTCATAATATTAGGATAAAATTCTCTTAATCTCTGTAAACCCTCAGATATCTCAGTATCATCTAAAAGTTCTATATGTATATAATCATTAAAATTGGAGTCTTCACTAGCTGCGTTTATAATCTCATTAAAATATCCACGAATTTTTCTCATTTCATGAAGATATTCTATTTTCCTTTCAAATATTACAAGATTATTTTTTTCTTTGATTTCAACTATTGTAATTGATTTTTCATAATTTGATTCACTTGATGCATATTTTAATAAAGCTCCAGGATATCTTATTTTCCCATTCATAAATGATTGCTTTTTATGAATATGACCAAGCGCTACATAATCAAAATCTTTATATAGATTCATTGATACAGCTTCTGCTTCTCCTGCATATATTTCTTCTGATTCAGAAAGTTCAGCATTTAAAATAAATTGATGAGAAATCATTATATTTCTTTCATCGGTATTTAAATCTATCGATTCAATTACAGCTTTTACAGCATCCTGATAAGTATATATTTCTAAGCCTTCAAAATATCTCTTTACATTTGAAGGCTTAATATATGGAAATAAGTAAAAATTAACCTTTCCATAATTATCCCTAAATGTTAATTTTTCAATTTTTCCACTATATGAATTTGATATATATATTTTTGACTCTCTGAAAAATTCATTTGCATATGAAAGTCTATCACTAGAATCATGATTTCCAGAAATAATGAGTGTAGTAATATTTAAATTATTTAGCTTAATTAAAAATCTCTCAAAAACTCTGATAGCTTCAACTGAAGGAACTGAATTTTGATATATATCTCCAGCAATCAAAAGCATTTCTATATTTTCTTCTTCTAGCAATTTTACTATTTGATCCAAGGCATATATTTGATCATCAATCATTGAATATCCATTTACACTTTTCCCAATATGTAAATCTGCTAAATGCATAAATTTCATACTTTCCTCTTTTTATTCATTATCTTCTTTATATGCTAAACTCTTTTTAACTCTATCATATGCTATATAATCAACCTCTGTTTTAAGCTTTTCAAATAAATTATTAATTTCACTTTTAGACTTATCAAAATAATTACAAGGAAGCATAGCCCTAATGCATACCATTGCGTGATATAATCTATCTAATTTATTATTTTTTTTAATCCCATATCTTAAATGAATAGGTTCAAAATATTCTATATCATCATATCTATAATCTAATATCAAATTATCATGCGCTGCTATATTTCTTATATCTTTAGCACTTGATAAAAATGATTTCAATATAGAAGGAGTCAAAAATTCATTTAATTTTTCACCTAAGTTTTCTTCAACTATTTTTTGAAATTCATCTGCAATACTTTCTTGCAAATCAAGATCCAATGTTTCATATATATTTATAAGTTTTCCAAATGTAACAAAATTAATCACAAACCAAAATGGAACTGAAGCATATTTATTAAAATAATAATTTATAGATCTTTTATAATTTTCTTCATTTCTATATCTATCGATTGTTTCCGTAATACTGTCAATATTTACTAACACTAAATCTTTTTCACTTTTATTAAAATTATTAGGATTTAAATATGAGTTCTTTTCAGGATATTTTTCAACGAATTTATATGAAATGATAGATCTTGCAATTCTTTCTAATTCCAAAGTCTCATTCAATAAATATTTCTTCAAATCTTTATCAAAGTTATGAATATCTATTAAATCGCTAAACTCTGTCCCTTCGCGATATCTATTTGTTTTTTCATCTATTATAAATATATCTCTAGTTCCATTAATTATTTTATAATAGTTATATCTTAGTAATGTATCCTTAGCGAATTTCTTATCCGGAATATATAATCCTCTTTTTTCTAATATATTTATTTGTTCTTCAATACTTGTAAAATATCTTTTCATAGTTTCTCCTACACTTATATTAACATATTATACTTTATCTAAATAAAAGTTTTATTATTATCACTAATAAAGGAAATCTTTTTCCAAATTATTTTTTTGAATATATTTATAAAAGCATGTATAATTAGTTTAGAACAATTAAGGAGGTCTTTATGTATAACGTAAGACAAATTGCAGATGATACTTGGTATATCGGTGTAAACGATAACAAAACAGCTCAATTCGAGAATTTACATCCTCTACCAGAAGGAGTTACTTATAATTCATATTTAATATTAGATGAAAAAACTTGTTTATTAGATACAGTAGACTGGGGATTTGCAGAACAATTTATAGAAAACTTAGAACATCTATTAGAAGATCGTGATTTAGATGTTGTAATTGTAAATCATATGGAACCAGACCATGCAGGTGCACTAGGTGAAATTATGTACAGATATCCAAATGCACACTTCTATATGACTCCAAAAGCAGTAGAATTTTGTAGAAGCTTCGGTTTCCCAATTGATGATGTTCCACATACAGAAGTTCGTGAAGGTGATACATTAGATCTTGGAAAACATGTGTTGACTTTTGTTGAAGCACCAATGGTTCACTGGCCAGAAGTTATGTTCACTTATGACACAACTACAAAAGTACTATTCTCTGCGGATGCATTTGGTACATTTGGACTTTTAGATGGTAGATTATTCGATGACGAATTAGATTTTGAAAGAGAATTTATGGACCATGCTAGAAGATACTTTACAAATATCGTTGGTAAATATGGTAAACCAACAATGAATGCTTTAGAAAAGGCTTCTAAGATTGAAATTAAAATGATTGCTCCACTACATGGACCAATTTGGAGAAAAAATCTTGGTACTTTAATAGAAAAATATCAAAAATGGGCAACATATACTCCTGAAGAAAAAGGTGTATTAATAGTATATGGTTCAATGTACGGTCATACTGAAGAAGTTGCTTATTTAATGGCTTCAATGCTTGTACAAAGAGGAATCACTAATATTAAAGTTTATGATGCTTCAAAGACCCATCTTTCATATATAATTGCTGATGGTTTTAGATTATCTCACTGGATATTCACATCAGTAACATACAATATGACACTTTACCCAACAGTAAATGCAGTACTTGAAGACATGAAGATGTTAAATCTTCAAAATAGAACTGTTGCAATAGTTGAAAATGGTTCATGGGCATCAAGAGCTGGAAAATTAATGCTTGATCACTTCAATTCAATGAGAAATATGAATGTACTAAATCCTGAAGCACTTTCATTCCAATCATCATTAGACGAAGAAAAGAGACCAGAACTTATTGAATTAGTTGATAAGATTGTAGAAGATTATAATAATACAGAACTTTAATATTTTACCTATTAAATTTCTTAATTATATAATCATTAATAGCGTAAAATTAATAAAAGTAAGTTTTAAGCTCTGTAGGAATACATTTCTTACAGAGCTTTTTATGATTTAAGATTATTACTAAAAAAAAGATGTTATAAATAATAAAAATTTATATAACATCTTTTCATCTTTTAAAAAGTTAATTTATTATATTATATTTCTCCCATTGCTTTTGAAATTTCTTCAATTTCGTCGATTAATGATCCTATATATGCAATAGTTTCTTTAAGTGGATTATCAGTTGAAACATCTACCCCTGCAGCATTCGCAAGTTCTTCTGGAGATTTTGTTCCACCCATTTTCAGAACTTCTATCCATTTAGAAGCTGCTTCTTCTCCATTTTGTTTAATCATTCTTGAAACTTGTGTACCTATAGTAAGACCTGCTGAATAAGTGTATGGATATAAACCCATATAATAATGTGGTTGTCTCATCCAGGTTAATTCAGCACCTTTAGTAAGTTCAACTGAATCACCCCAAAACTTTTCAAGCGTTTCTTTGAAAAGTTTTGATAAAATTTTTGCATTTACTTGGCCGCCTTCATCTATAATTTTATAAACTTCTCTTTGATAATGAGCTTCTAATAAATGAGTTACAAAATTATGATAATATGTTTTTGAAATCATTTGTGAAAGAACCCATCTTTTCATTCTTTTATCATCTTTCTTTTCAGCAAGTTCTAAAAGATAATTTTCGACTAAAAGTTCATTGGTTGTAGAAGGAGCTTCAACAAAATACATAGAAGGATCAGAATTTAATACAGATTGATTTTCGTGAGTTAATTGAAAATGTCCAGCATGTCCTAATTCGTGAGCTAAAGTCATAACATCTGACATGATTCCATTAAAAGTCATGCATATATATGATGGTGTTCCATAAGGTGATGCACAAAAAGCTCCTGTTGATTTACCCTCATTATTTGCGTAGTCAATCCATCTATTATTAAATGCTTCTTTCATTATTTCAAGATAATCTTCTCCTAATATATTAAGACCATCGAGAACATAGTTTTTCGCTTCATCAAATGAAATCTTATTTGAATATGACGGATCTATCTCTACCTTCAAATCTGCATAAGTCATTTTGTCTAATTTATATATTGATTTAATAATATTTGCATATTTTCTCATATGTGGAGCTAACTCTTCCATTATAAGATCAATTTGTCTATTATATAAATCTCTTGAAACTTTTTGTCCACTTAATAAGTAGTCAATCACTGAGTCAAATCCTCTTAAAGTAGAAATAGTTTTTTCTTTCTGAACTTGTGCATTATATGCCGCAGCTGTTGTATTTTGATATTTTGCAATTTCGTCTGAAAATGATCTAAATCCTTTTCTTCTAATTTCAGTGTTCTTTTCGTATTCTATCTCACCTTCAAAAATATTATATGAAAGCCTATTATCTTTTCCATCAGCTTTAAAATCAGGAAAATTTATATCTTTTGCTTTTGTTTCATTATAAAGTGTATATGGAAATCTTAATGTTGAGGAGAGACTTGCAAAAGCTTTTTCAACTTCAGGATGTAATGCATGAGCTTTTTGTTCTAAAACTTCATCTATGAATACTTTCACATTCTTATTACTTTTAGCTTCTTTCAATAAATTTTCATCTAAGAGAATTAATTCGCTTGTATAAAAACTAAGTTTTGATAAATATTCTGATACTAATGAATAAAATTGAAATTCCCTTTCGCTATATTCCTCATCAAATGCATCTACATTTGTAGGTAATGTTGCATATGAATTAATTTTGGAAAGTATCTCATATATAGATATAAAATCTATTAGAGATTTATCTAGCAATTCTTTATCTTCTAATTTACCTTGATAATCATTAACAAAATTATCAACTAATTCCTTAAATTTCTCTAATGCATTATTATAATCTTCTTCTGTCCTATATATATGGGCTATATCCCATGTTTGACTTAATTCTACTTCATTTCTTTTCATAATTCCTCCTATTATATTAAATAAAATTTATTGAAAATATTATAACATATAAAAAAATAAAAAATGTATAAACTCAAGCTTTATATAGCTTGAGTTTATACATTTTTTATTTTAATTATCTATCATTATTGTTAAGATTTGTATTATATCCTCTATTTGTACTCGGTCTATATTCATTTGGGAATTGTTGATCTGTTACTACATCCAACATATTCTTCTTCAATAATTTATAGACTTCATATGGTCTATCTATACCTATTAGTCTATGTCCATATTCTACATATCTAGAATCTCCTGAATTATAGCTTCTATCAGGTGTTAATTGTATAGTTCCTTTATTTCTAATTTTTTCTAATAATCCAACATTTACATTTAGTTTATCTATTTCTCTATATTCTATACTTTGAACATCTGTGCCTATTATTCCTGAAATTAAATATACTCTTTTATCTGTTATTATATATCTGATTCTGCTTGCTTGGAATAGTCTTATCAGTGGACTTATTATAAAAAATCCAATCGGGAACAATAACATAAGTGTTGGTATAAGACTGAAAAATTTAAATGGTTGAAATGGAACTTCACCAAAGCTATTAAATCCTCTTGAAACTGTAACTACAATTGCCGTCCAAACCAAAACGAATGTAACGACAAAAATGTTTCTCAAATGCCACAAAGTATATACAACAGTATCTGGTTTTAATTCCTCTAATACTTTCTCATTGTCTTCTACAAATTCTCTATACATATATATCTCCTTGTTTGTATATTGTCTATATTTGTCTTTTTAGTTTCGATATTTTTCTATAAAATCCATATTTACATTTGAATTTATTTCTTCTAACAATTCAATTACAGCGCTATCATCATTTGAACCAATTTGATATTTAGCTATTTTTAATAATTCATCAGATGAATCCTTCATTGCAATTGAATATTTTGCTTCTTGCATCATAGATATGTCATTGTTGCTATCTCCAAATGTAGCAGTTTCATCTACATCTACATTATATTTTTCTTGAAGATATTTTAATCCAATATGTTTTCCACCATCTTTAGAAAATATATCCATCCACTGTACTCCACTTTTACAAACCTGTAAATTCGGATATTTATTTTGTAATTCTACAGATATACTATAAACATCATCAATTCTTTTTAACGTTGAAAGCCCCACAAGTAATATTTTCTCATCTTTTGGAATATCATCAAAACTTTCCATTTCAATTAAATTTTTAAATAATTTTGAAAATTCTTCAAAAATATAATCTTCACTTTTCAATAAATACATTCCTTTGTCAGTATTTACTTGAACATAAAAATCATTTAATTTAGACACATAATCAAATACTTCTTTAGCTTCTTCTCTATCTATTGAATTTACATGAAAAATTTCACGACCTTTTGAAATTGTATTTCCATTGTCCGTAGCAAAATATAGATAAGGTATTGTTTCATCATCAATATAATGTAAGGATTGTGAAAAACTATTTCCTGTTGCTATAGCTACAATAATGCCTTTTTCATATAAATTTTTAACTACATTTCTAAATCTTACTTTATCATATTGTTGATCGTTTCTTAGAAGAGTTCCATCTAAGTCTATTGCGATTAACTTTACCATAAAATATCCTTTCTAAAAATAATTATTTCATTGTTTCGAATTAATTATTAATAATTATACCCCTCGCTTATATAATTCTATCATTTTTTATTTTATATAAATCAAAATTACAATATATAATTTAACCTATTTTTTACAAAAAACTTTACTTCATATAAAAAAGGGGCTGTTGCAAAATAGCCTAACGAAAAAAGCGGTAAACTCGTGAGAGTTAACCGCTTTTTTGGTATAATTAATGTATGAACGAAAACAATACTATACAACAAAAGCTTACATTAAATCGT
>JAEZZN010000032.1 GCA_023418535.1 Bacillota bacterium
CCAGCGAAATGAATGCGAAGCAAGAAATTGAGCTGCAGACGTTGGACTGTAAGCGAATGACCCATTGAGTCGAGCCTGATGGCGAAGACGAAATGCAGGTCGAGCTTATGCAAAAAATAGAACAAACAATTAGTAAAAAAAGGAGATAAAATTATGGCAAAAATTATTGGAATTGACTTAGGTACAACAAACTCAGCAGTAGCAGTTATGGAAGGTGGTCAACCAACTATCATCCCTAACTCAGAAGGTAATAGAACAACACCATCTGTAGTAGCTTTTACAAAAGAAGGTGAAAGATTAGTTGGTGAAACAGCAAAAAGACAAGCAATTATGAATCCTCAAAGAACAATTGCATCTATTAAGAGAGAAATGGGTACAGATTATAAAGTTGATATTGATGGAAAAACATATTCACCAGAAGAAATCTCAGCAATGACTTTACAAAAATTAAAAGCAGATGCTGAAGCATATCTAGGAGAAACTATTACAGAAGCTGTTATAACTGTTCCAGCTTATTTTACAAATGAACAAAGACAAGCTACAAAGGATGCTGGTAAAATAGCAGGACTTGATGTTAAAAGAATAGTAAACGAACCTACTGCAGCAGCATTAGCTTATGGTATGCAAAAAGAAAATGATGACATGAAGATTATGGTGTTTGACTTAGGTGGTGGTACATTTGACGTATCAATACTAGAAGTAGCAGATGGTGTTATAGATGTTCTTGCTACAAGAGGTAACAATAGACTTGGTGGAGATGACTTCGATGAAAGATTAATGAATTATATCAACGAAGAATTCAAAAAAGAAAATGGTGGGGTTGATTTATTAAAAGATCATACATCAGCTCAAAGATTAAAAGACGCTGCAGAAAAAGCTAAAAAAGAATTATCTTCAACAGCAACAGCTCAAATAAATCTACCATTCATAACAGCTGTAAATGGACAACCTGCTCACTTAAACATGGATATTACAAGATCTAAATTTGAAGAATTAATTTCTGATTTAGTTCAAGAAACTATGGTACCAGTTAAAGATGCATTGAAAGATGCTGGACTTGATGCTGGTGAATTAGACAAAGTTCTTTTAGTAGGTGGTTCAACAAGAATACCTGCAGTAGTTGAAGAAGTTAAAAAATTTACAGGAAAACAACCTCAAAAAGATATTAACCCTGATGAAGCAGTAGCATTAGGTGCTGCAGTACAAGGTGCTATACTTGCAGGGGATGTAAATGATTTATTATTACTAGACGTTACTCCATTATCATTAGGTATTGAAACAATGGGTAATATTACAACAGTATTAATTGAAAGAAATACAACTATACCTACAAAGAAATCACAAATATTTACAACAGCATCAGATAATCAATCATCTGTAGATATAAAAGTACTGCAAGGTGAAAGACAAATGTCTAAAGACAATACAATGATAGGTAATTTCCAATTAACTGATATTCCAGCAGCTCCAAGAGGAGTGCCACAAATTGAAGTTACATTTGATATCGATGCTAATGGTATTGTAAATGTATCTGCAAAAGATTTAGGTACTGGAAAAGAACAAAAAATCACTATTACAGCGTCATCTAATTTAAGTGAAGAAGAAATTGAACAAAGAGTAAAAGATGCTGAAGCTCATGCTGAAGAAGATAAGAAGAAAAAAGAACTTATTGAAGCCAAGAATCAAGGTGAAAGTATTTCATATCAAGTTGAAAAAACATTAAAAGATTTAGGTGATAAGATATCTGATTCTGAAAAAACAGCAATTGAAGATAAGAATAAAGAATTAAAAGATGCACTAAACACTGATAATGTTGATGAAATCAAAAACAAAATAGAAGAATTAACTGCTGAATTAAATAAGATGAGTGAAAAGCTTTATGCTAACGCAAATCCAAATCAAAATCAACAAACACAACAAGACGATGTAGTTGATGCTGATTATGAAGTAGTAGATGATGAAGAAGAAGATAAATAGTATTCAAATTTGACGTAAAATAAAAATAAAAGTAAAATATAAAATGTAGTAAAGGGGAGATTTCTCCCCTTTATTAAATGTAAAGAGTTAGTTCTATTAAATATATAAATAGTTAGGTGGAAAGATGAAAAATCCTTATGAAGTTTTAGGAGTGAATCGTGATTCAACTCAAAAAGAAATAAAATCAGCATATAGAAAACTTGCTAAGAAATATCATCCGGATTTAAATGGGGGATCTGAAGAAGCTGCGGAGAAATTGAAAGAGATAAATGAGTCTTTTTCAATTATTGGTGACGAAGAAAATAGAGCAAAATATGATAGATATGGAGCAGCAGCATTTGATCCTAATTCAGGTTTTGGAGGATTTTCAAGTGGTATGGGAGATATGTTTTCAGATATATTTTCAAGTTTTTTTGGTGAAAGAAGTCAAAGAAATCCTCACGCTCCAAGAAAAGGATCTGATATTCAAATTGAATTAAGTATAAGTTTCAAAGAAGCAGTTACTGGTGTAGAAAAAGAGGTTCAATTCAGAAGACGTACAAAATGTAATGTATGTGATGGTACAGCAGCTAAACCAGGAACTGAGAAAAAAACATGTCATACATGTCATGGAACGGGTAGAGTTACAACAACTCAAAATACACCTTTTGGAGCATTTTCACAAACTGAAACTTGCCCAACTTGTGGTGGGGCTGGTGAAGAAATTGAAGAAAAATGTGATAATTGTCATGGTAGAGGATATATTAACCAATCAACCAAAGTTAA
This sequence comes from Bacillota bacterium, assembly GCA_023418535.1. Next base: position 2,743 of record JAEZZN010000032.1, read on the forward strand.
AATTAAAATTCCTGCAGGAATAAATACTGGAGATATTATCCCGGTGAGGGGAGAAGGAAATTCAGGAGAAAATGGCGGCCCATCAGGTGATGTGTTTATAATAATTGATGTTGAAGAACACGAAGTCTTTAAGAGATTTGGAAATGATATTTATTATGAATTACCAATATCATTTGTTACTGCTACGCTTGGTAATAAAATAAAAATTCCTACACTTACAGGAACGAAAGAATTTGAAATTCCGCAAGGCACACAAGCTGATGAAAGATTCAGGCTAAAAGGTGAAGGTATGAGAGATGTTCGTACTGATAGATATGGTGATTTAATATTCGATGTCAAAATAATAGTGCCTAAGAAAATAAATGAAAATCAAAAAGAGATATTAAGAAAATTTGCAGACGAATCTGGAGAAGATGTTAAAGCTGAAAAATCATTCTTTAAAAAACTAAAAGATTTTTTTGATTAATTATATATTTTAATTAAAAGGTAAAATAAAAAAAGTACATGATAGTAATAAACTGACAAAAAGTAGAGAATAAAAATCTTAAGAAAGTTGGTTTATAATATATTTTGTACTTTTTTTTTATGATTATTTTAATCAAGTTTAGTTTTTCAGTGGACTAGATATATTCAATTTAAAAATGTAAAAAAAATTAACAATTAAAAATGATTGTGTTTTCTAAAAATATATTAATTGAAAAATATAAAATTTATTAATATTGATAAAACACTTAAAATAGCTAATTTTAAAAGAGGTGCAAAAAAAAACAATATAAAGAAATCGATTTCATAAACTTGAAAAGTCTCTTGACTTAATTTCTTTTAACTGGTAATATCAAAATATAATATAACAAATATGGAGGATTCAATGAAATCTACAAAGAAATTACTAGCTATTTTATTAGCTTTAGTATTGGTATTAGCAGCATGTAGCCCAGCTAATAAAGAAACAGGTAAAGAAACAGGCGCAGAATCAGTTGCTGAAACAAGTGCAGAAACAAGTGCAGAAAATAATAAAACTGATGGTAAAACATATAAATTAGGTGTTTTATTATATAATGGTTCTGATAACTATATCGGTACAGTAAGACAAGCTTTAGAAGCTTTAGACGCAGCTGATGATAGTATTGAATTAGATATTCAAGATGGTCAAAACAATCAAGCAACACAATTGGAACAAATTGATGCTATGATTGCTAAACAAGTTGACGGTCTTTTAATAAACATTGTTGACTTTGGTTCAGGTAAATCAGTTAAAGAAAAAGTAGCAGGAACTAATATTCCTACAGTATTTTGGAATAGAGATATTTCAGCTGACTTAACTGCTGATGATTTAGCTAAATTCATATTCTACGGAACAGTAGCTCCACAAGCTGGTGTTATGCAAGGTGAAATGGCTTATGAAAATTGGACAGCTAATAAAGCATTAGATAGAAATGGCGATGGAAAATTACAATATGTAATGTTACATGGTGGTTTAGACAACGCTGAAGCAAAAGCAAGAACTGAAGAATCAATCAAATACTTCACAGATAAAGGTGTTGAAGTTGAAGAAATCGGTATGCAAGTAGCTGAATGGGATGCAGATAAAGCTAAACAAGCAGTTGATGCTTGGATGGCAAAAGATGGAGATAAGATCGAAATGATATTCTCTAATAATGATGGTATGGCATTCGGTGCTATTACAGCATTACAAGAAGCTGGATACAATAAAGGTGATGCTTCTAAACATATCCCAGTATACGGTGTAGATGCTTTAGCAGACGCAATCAAAAAGATTGAAGAAGGTACAATGGATGGTACTGTAAGACAAAACAATGAAACTATGGCAAATGGTATGATCACTTTAATTAAGAATAAATTAACTAAAGATGACTGGACAGAAGGTACAGATTTAGAAATTTATGAAGATGGTGTATCAGTAAGAATGGACTACGAAAAAGTTATAAAACAATAGAAGTTCAATAAAATAGAAATTTTGATGAGCACACAGCATTGTGTGCTCATTTTAAAGATAAGGAGCTAATATGACTGATAATAATATAGTTTTGGAAATGAAGAATATTGTTAAAACATTTCCAGGTGTTAAAGCTCTTGACAATGCTAATTTAACATTGAAAAAAGGTAGTGTTCATGCTCTTATGGGTGAAAATGGAGCTGGAAAATCTACATTGATGAAAGTTTTATTTGGAATATATAAAGAAGATTCAGGTGAAATATATATTGAAGGAAAAAAGACAAGTTTTAGTAATCCGAAAGAAGCATTAGAAAAGGGTGTAGCTATGGTGCACCAAGAATTAAATCAAGTAATGAAAAGAGATGTTGCGGATAATATGATGCTTGGAAGATTTCCTAAAAAAGGTATATTCATTGATCAAGCTGGAATGTATAAGTATTGTGAAGAAGTATTTAAGGATCTTGGTATAAATATTAATCCAAGAACTGTTACTGAAAGACTTTCAGTTGCAGAAAGACAATTGATAGAGATTGCAAAGGCAGTTTCATATAATGCTAAAATATTAGTTCTTGATGAACCTACATCATCACTTACATCTCAAGAAGTTGAAATATTGTTTGCTATTATTGAAAAATTAAGAAAAAGAGGTGTAGGCATAATTTACATATCTCATAAAATGGATGAGATACTTAGAATTTCTGATGAAGTAACCGTTATGAGAGACGGAAAATATGTTGCTACTGAATCAAGTGATGGTTTATCAATTGATAGAATAATTTCTCTAATGGTTGGTAGAGATATAGAAAATGTATATCCTCCAAAGACTAATGTTCCAGGAGAAGTAGTTCTTGAAGTTGAAAACTTAACTGGAAAATATATGCCAACAGTACAAAATGCTTCATTCAACTTAAAAAAGGGTGAAATACTAGGTATCGCAGGATTAGTAGGTGCAAGAAGAACAGAATTAATTGAAACATTATTTGGAATAAGAACTTTAGAATCTGGGACTATTAAATTTAAAGGCAAAGAAATAAAAAATAGAAATGCTAAAGAAGCTATTGAAAATGGATTTGCTTTAGTTACAGAAGAAAGACGTGCTACCGGAATATTTCCAATGGAGAGCATAACATTTAACACAGTAATTTCAAGTTTAAAAAACTATAAAAAAGGATTTATGTTAAATGATAGAATTATGCGTGGTGATACTATTCAAAGTATTGAAGCTTTAAAAACTAAAACTCCAAACGAAAAAGAATTAATAAGAAATCTGTCTGGTGGTAATCAGCAAAAAGTAATTTTAGGTAGATGGTTGTTAACAAAACCTGAAATATTATTACTTGATGAACCAACAAGAGGTATTGACGTAGGTGCTAAATATGAAATCTATCAATTGATTATTGATTTAGCAAACAAAGGAAGAAGTATTATAGTAGTATCATCAGAAATGGCTGAATTATTTGGTATTTGTGACCGTATAATGGTTATGAGTAATGGATTAGTTTCAGGTATAGAAGAAGTTCAAAATCTAGATCAAGAAAAAGTTATGCAACTTGCTACTAAACATTTATAAGAGGTATATTATGAATCAAACAGTTAAGAAGAAAAAACCTATAAAGGATATTTTAATTGAAAATGCTTTGATTATTGTAATACTAATGCTAATAGCTTATATTGCGATAAAAGAACCTGCATTTTTATCAGTTACAACATTAAGAAATATTGCAACACAAGCGTCTACTAAATTAATAATGGCTTTAGGTGTTGGTGGACTTATAGTACTTGCGGGTACAGACTTATCAGCTGGTAGAGTTGTTGGTCTTACAGCAGCTATTTCAGTTGCATTATTACAATCAGCAGATGCAGCATCTAAATATTTTCCAAATATGGGAGAAAATAGTATTATAGTTGGTTTATTAGCAGCTATAGTAGTAGGTGCGCTAATCGGTTTAATAAATGGTATTGGGGTTGCTAAGCTTAAATTACATGCATTTATAGCTACATTAGGTACTCAATTAATAGCTTATTCATTACTTCAAGCATTTATTAATAATTCACCACATGGGGCACAACCACTTTCAGGGTTTACAAAATCATATGAATATTTTGTTAAAGGATCATTAAAATTAGGTTCAATAGAAATTCCATTTTTAATTATTTATGCAATGATCGCTTCAGCGATAATGTGGTTTGTATGGAATAAAACAGTTTTAGGTAAAAATATGTTTGCTATTGGTGGAAATGAAGAAGCAGCAGCTGTTTCAGGTATTAATGTAGATAGAAACATTATTTATATATTCTTAATATCTGGTATTATGTATGGTATAGCTGGTTTCTTAGAAGCTCCACGTTTAGGTAATGCAAATATAGTTACAGGTACCAACTATGAACTTGACGCTATTGCAGCCTGTGTAATTGGTGGGGTATCATTCTTAGGTGGTGTAGGTAAGATTTCAGGTATTATTTTAGGTACATTGCTACTTCAAGTTATCAACTATGGTTTAATATTCGTTGGACTTGAATCATATTGGCAATTATTAATTAAAGGTTTATTAATTATAGTTGCAGTAGCTTTAGATACAAGAAAATATTTGAAGAAGAAATAGAATATGGGGCTGTGATTTTCACGGTCCTTTTTAAATGAGGAATTATGTACAAACATTTAAATTTTGATGCAATTATATTAGAAAATGAAAAGTTAAAAATTTCTATATTACCAAAATTAGGATTTAAGATAGCTTCTATTTTTAATAAAGATAAAGAAATAGAGTATTTGTTTCAACCTACAAAAAAAGAGTATAACGAAGCAAAATATGCTGATGGTTTTGAAAAGTATGATACTTCAGGCATTGACGACTGTATACCTACAATTGATGCATGTAAATATCCATTAAATAAAGAGATTAGTTTACCAGATCATGGTGATACATGGTCATTGGAGTGGGATATTGAAGAATGTTTAGAAAAAAAAGCTACAGGGTCAGTTAAGCTACCATCATTACCATTACAATTTACAAAAAGTATCGAATTAGAAGGAAATAAAATAAATATTGACTATAAAATAAAAAATCTTTCTGATGAAAAAATATTTTATTTATGGGCTTTTCATGGACTTCTAAATTATGATGAATATACAGAACTTGAATTTGAAGAAAATCTCAAAAATTATATTAATGTTCAAAATGATGAAGTTTGGGATTTTGATATATTTAAATTAAAGAATTTTAAAGAAAATCATACATACAAATACTATTTTACAGATGAAATTAAAGAAGGTCTAGCAATTTTAAATCATACAAAAGAAAAAAGTAAATTTAAGATAAGTTTTGATTCAAAAAAATTACCTTATATGGGAGTTTGGTTGACAACAGGTGGATTTAAAAATGAAAAAAATGTAGCTATCGAACCATGTAATGGATACTATGATAGCCTTGAAAAAGCGTATGAAAATGGTAAAGCTAATTTTGTAGAAAAAAGATCTGAAAATATATGGAATATAGGAATTGATATTATAGATTATTAGGAGTAAGTATGCTGGAAAATTTATTAAAAGAATTTAAGAATCATTTTGGAGAAAATGATAAAGAAATAAGGGAATATTTTGCGCCTTCGAGAATAAATATTATAGGTGAACATATTGATTACAATGGTGGGAAAGTATTTCCATGTGCGATTGAAATAGGAACATATGCTTTAGCAAGAAAAAATGATGAGAATTCACTTCGTCTAAAGAGTTTAAATATTGAAAAGTCAGGTGATTTATCACTAGAAAATATTGAGAATAATTCAGAAAATGATTGGATGAATTTTCCTTTAGGAGTAGCAAAATTTGTTCAAGAAGAAGGATATAATATCGGTGGACTTGATATACTTATATATGGAAACATCCCAAATGGTTCAGGACTTTCTTCATCTGCAAGCCTAGAAATACTTATAGGAGAAGTATTCAATGATTTCTACAATGATGGTAAAATTTCAAGAAAAGAGCTTGCGCTAATAGGTAAATCAACAGAAAATAAATTTATTGGTGTGAATTCAGGTATTATGGATCAATTTATAATAGCATTAGGAAAGAAAGAACATGCAATGCTTCTAGATACAAATAATCTAGAATATGAATATTATCCATTTGATTTAAAAGATAATAAACTTGTAATATTAAATACGAATAAAAGAAGAGAATTGAAGGACTCAAAATATAACGAAAGAAGAGCTGAGTCTGATAAAGCTTTGGAAATATTAAGAGAATATAAGCCTTCAATGAAAGCTCTATGTGATATTGACGAGAGCGAATTAGATTTACTTGATAAAATAGAAGATCCAATAATAAGAAAAAGAGCAACTCATGCTGTAAAAGAAAATCATAGAGTTGCAAAAGCTGCAAAAGCTCTAAAAGATGGTGATATTGAACTTTTAGGTGAACTATTAGTTCAGTCAAATGATTCATTAAGAGATTTATATGAAGTTACTGGTCCTCATTTGGACTCAATAACAAAGCATGCTAATGATTTTAAAGATTGTTTAGGTGCTCGTATGACTGGAGCAGGATTTGCTGGATGTGGTATAGCAATAATAAAAGAAGACAGTTTTGATGAATTTGTAGAATATGTAGGAAAGAGATATACAGAAGATACAGGACTAGTAGCTGAATTTATTCAATCTGGAATAGATGATGGAGTTAGAAGATTATAGTTAATCAAAAAAATATAAAAATTAAAACATTTGTTGGAATTATATTTCAACAAATGTTTTTTTATATAAAAATAGTAATTTATTTTTGATTAATGCTGTATAATATTATAAAAGGAGGGTTTATGAATACATTAAATTATATTGAAAAATTAACAAGTATACCTTCTCCAACAGGATATACTAATGAGATAGTATCTTATCTAAAACAAGAAATAGAATCTTTTGGATATGAAACTTTTAAGACTAATAAAGGTGCTTTAATGGTTAGTGTTACTGGGAAGGATAATGAAAGACATAGAGTTGTAACAGCTCATGTGGATACTCTTGGAGCGATAGTTAGAGCTATAAAACCAAATGGAAGATTAAAAATCGATTTAATAGGTGGATTTGTTTACAATTCAATTGAAGGAGAAAATTGTATAGTACATGTAAATAAAAATAATACAAAAATTAGCGGAACCATACTTATGCATCAAATCTCTGTACATGTATACAAAGATGCATCTACAGCAGAGAGAAATCAAGACAATATAGAAATAAGGCTTGATGCTAAAACTTCGTCTAAAAAAGAAACTGAAGATTTAGGGATTCAAGTGGGAGATTTTATTTCTTTTGATCCTCGTACAATTATTACTGAAACTGGATTTATAAAGAGCAGACATTTAGATGATAAAGTATCTGCAGCTATTTTAATAAATCAATTAAAAAAAATTAAAGAAGAAAATATAGAATTGCCTCATACAACACATTTTTACTTCTCTAATAATGAAGAAATAGGTTATGGTGCAAATAGTTCTATATCTAAAGAAACTGTTGAGTATTTAGCTGTAGACATGGGAGCGATGGGGGATGATCAACAAACTGACGAATTTTCAGTTTCGATTTGTGTAAAAGATTCATCAGGTCCATATAATTTTGATTTCAAGAAAAATTTAATTGAACTATGCGAAAAAAATAATATTCCATATAAATTAGATATTTATCCAAGATATGGTTCAGATGCATCAGCTGCAATGAGTGCTGGAGTAGATGTGAGACACGCTTTATTTGGAGCTGGAATTGAATCAAGTCATGCATATGAAAGAACTCATATAGAATCAGTTAACGCAACAGAGAAATTAGTAGAATCATATATAAATAGTGAAATGGAATAAGAATATTTTCGAAGAAGGATGAATGAAAATAATTAGATAAAAGAAGTAGTTATGAAAATTTAAATAAGTATTTTGACAGGATTATTCTTTTGAAGAAATAAATGTTTTATTACAGATGAAGGGGAAATCTATGTAAAAGAAAATCAATTTTCTAAGTAAATTACTTTTTCTGAATTTCGGAATTTATTTTTCATTTCTCAGAAAAAAAATGATTATTTTTCGGTTTTTAGTTATTTTTTTTTAATTTCTCAGAAACTTATCCAATACAAACCACATATTTAATCACTATATCTTTAGTTTGTTACATTTACTTAACATTTGCTATGAGTTTTTCTGTTACTTAAATTAAATTCTCAATAAATCAGAAAAACAACACTTTTCTTTCTGATTTTTGAGATGAAAGTTCCAAAATTCAGAAATGGTATCTAAGTGGTATATTTTTTTACGATAAATAGCATACCCACATCAAATCTTTGCAGAGTCTGAGACAGCGGGTATTTAAAAGGAGGGATTGTTCCTTACTTTCTAAAGCTTAAAAGATGTTACAATAAGAAAAGCTAAGATTCTAGAAAAGCTTATAATAATCTTTGCGTCTTCTTGGCAGAACAAACCAAACATTTTTAAGCTGAAAGTCAATAGTGGCGGTAGCCACAAATGAGATCTCAATAACCATCATCACAAAAAACAAAAAACGGTATACTCTAAAAGTATACCGTTTTATTTATTTTTTATTAATTATATCTTAAACCCCTTCATAAGCTTGATATAAGATTTCTTTTAATTCTTCTATCATTGGCTCTTTTGGATTTGCTGTTGTACATTGATCTAGATAAGCTAGTTCAGCTAATTTATCAACTTTAGATTCAAATTCTTCTTTAGAAACTCCTTGATCTTTAATTGATAATTTCAAGTCTAAATCTTTACCTAAATCTATTACTGCTTGTACTAATTTTTCAACTAATTCTTCTGTTGAATTTCCTTCTAAACCAGCTGCTTTAGCTATTCTTGCATAGTCTTCGTCAGCTCTAAAGTATTCATATTTAGCCCAAGCTTGAGTTTTACCATTGTTGATTGCGTTGTATCTAATTACATGTGGCATTAAGATTGCATTTGCATATCCGTGTGGAATATTAAATTCTGCACCAATCTTATGAGCTAATGAGTGATTTATACCTAAGAATGCATTTGCGAATGCCATACCTGCAATCGTTGATGCATTATGCATTGTTTCTTTTGGTTCGTGTTTTTCAGTGTGATATGATTCACGTAATGATTGGAATACTAATTCAACTGCTTGCAATGATAATCCTCTAGTATAGTCAGATGCCATAGCTGAAACATATGATTCGAATGCATGAGTTAATACGTCCATACCAGTATATGCTACCATTGATTTTGGTAATGAGTATGTGAATTGTGGATCAACTATTGCAACCGAAGGTGTAATAGAATAGTCAGCTATTGGATATTTAACACCAGTTTCACTATCTGTAATTACTGCGAATGGAGTAACTTCTGAACCTGTACCAGATGTTGTTGGAATACATACTAATTGACATTTTTCTCCTAATTCTGGAATCTTGTATGCTCTCTTTCTAATATCAAGGAATTTTTGTTTTGCACCAAAGAAGTCGATTTCTGGGTGTTCATATTCTAACCACATCATTTTAGCAGCGTCCATTGGAGAACCACCACCGATAGCTATAATTGTATCTGGTTCGAAATCTCTAATTTTATCTAAACCTCTTTTAACTGTGTTTGTTGTTGGATCTGGTTCAACATCTGAGAAGATTTCATATTTAACATCATTTGATCTTCTTCTTAATACGTCAACTACTCTTGCAACTAGCCCAAACTTAACCATTCCAGGGTCTGTGATAATAACAACTCTTTCAATATTAGGCATTTTTTCAAGATATCTAACTGAGTTCTTTTCAAAGTATAATTTTGATGGAAGTTTTTGCCATTGCATATTATTTCTCCTTTTAGCTATAGTCTTAACATTAATTAGGTGTTTAACACTTACGTTTTCACTTACTGAGTTGTGTCCGTAAGAACCACATCCAAGTGTTAATGAAGGTGTCATTTCATTATATAAGTCACCTATACCACCAATTGATGAAGGAGAGTTTACAAGAATTCTACAAGCTTCCATTTCTTGTGCAAATGCTTCGATTAAATCATTGTTTCCACCATGTGTGTGTATAGATGCTGAGTGTCCCATACCATTTAATTCAAGCATTTGTTTTGCTTTTTTGAATCCGTCTTCATGATTTTCTGCTTTAATAAATGCAAGTACTGGAGAAAGTTTTTCTCTAGTTAAAGGATAATCTGGACCGATACCTTCAACTTCAGCTATTAATAATTTTGTTCCTTCTGGAATAGTAATTCCTGCATTTTCAGCGATGAAAGTTGCTGGTTTACCAACTATATCTGGATTAGCAGCACCTTTTTCTAAATTAATTACATATTTTTCTAATTTTTTAATATCTTTCTTTGGAACAAAGTAGGCTCTATTTCTTTCGAATTCTTTCTTAACTTCATCATATATTTCTTTATCGCAGATAACAGCTTGTTCTGAAGCACAAATCATACCATTATCAAAAGTTTTTGAAACTACTAAGTCATTTACTGCTGTTCTAATATTACATGTCTTTTCGAAATAAGCAGGAACATTACCAGCTCCAACCCCTAATGCTGGTTTACCTGTAGAGTAAGCTGCATTTACTAGAGCGTTACCACCTGTTGCAAGAGTTATTGCTACATCTTTATGATTCATTAGATTTCCTGTTGCTTCTATTGAAGGTTTTGTAATCCATTGAATACAATTTTTTGGTGCTCCAGCTTTAACAGCTGCTTCATAAACTGTTTTAGCTGCTAATGCAGAACAGTTTTGAGCATTTGGATGGAATGCAAATACTATTGGGTTTCTAGCCATTATTGAAACTATTGCTTTGAACATTACTGTTGATGTTGGATTTGTTACAGGAGTAATACCAGCAACTACACCAAGAGGAGAAGCTACTTTGATAATTCCTGTTTGCATATCTCTATCAATTACACCACATGTCTTTGTATATTTTATTGAGTGCCAAATTGTTTCAGTAGAGTATAGGTTTTTAATACATTTATCTTCATAAACCCCTCTTTTTGTTTCTTCTACTGCAGCCTTAGCAAGTACCATATGTTGATCAACACCAGCCATAACCATAGCATGTACAATTTTATTAATTTGTTCTTGATCAAATTTCATTAATTCTTTTAAAGATTCTTTTGCATTTTTTACTAAAATATCAACTTCATTGTTTGTTACTTTTTCTTTTGTAGCCATAGTTCCTCCACATATTTTTTATGATAATTAATTGTTTAACAACTACATTTATATAATAGCCTATTTTTTTTGCTTTGTAAATATAGTTCACAATGATAACAATTTCATAAAAAATAAATATTAAATTAATTTAACAATTAGAAAAAGAGTCTGTCTATGATTGTTGATAAATACTGCTTTTATTAGATTGCATATAAATGGTATATTACACTGAATTGTTAATATATTAGAGTGTTATATTTTTTTTTCTTATATTATATTTAACATAGACTTAATAAATACATACAAGTTATTTAACAATTCTATAATACAAAATATATGGGAATGTAACTAAATGAAAATAAATATAAGGTAGCATTTTAATTGGAGGACTTGATGAATATTAAGAATATATATAGAAGAAGTTTATCACTTTTACTTGCTTTAGCTATAGTATTTCCGTTTATTGTTGGAATTACAACGAACTTTGCAGGTACAGGAGCAGAAAATGACCCATATACTGTACAAGAAGCTATAGAAAATAATAGCGGTATAAAAAATGTAGAAGGATATATAATCGGTAGCGCTAAGAGTGGTTCTGGTGGATATGTCTTAAATGACAAAGACGTTAATTCCAACATAGTTATTGCAGACAGCAAAGATGAAAAAGATACTAGTAAAATGCTAATAGTTCAATTGCCAACAAAAATAGATTTTGAAGCAAGAGATAAAGATGATAATTTCATATCTCATAAAGATTTAACTCCAAAAGAATTTTTTGAATTAATAGATATGGATTTAGATCAATATATTTCAGTAATAAATGCGCCTACTAAAGATAAACCTTTCTTAAATTCATATACTGTAGAATATCTAGGTAATGTAATAGAAGGGGATAGAGTAAAGTATGTAAATATTGAAATAGAAGACATGAAAAAAGCAGTATTAGATCAATTAAGAGACAATGAACCAGTATGGTTTGGTTGTGATGTTGGACAATTTTTCTATAGAAAAAATTCAAGACTAGATTTAGAAACTGTTAATATTATGGACATGTTTGATGTAGATTATGACTTTAATAAAGAAGATAGACTAGATTACAATGAATCATTAATGACACATGCAATGGTGTTTATGGGATGTAACTATGATGAAGAAAATAATAAAGTAGATAGATATAGAGTAGAAAACTCATGGGGAGATAAATCAGGAGAAAAAGGTTTCTTAGTGATGAGTGATGAATGGTTTGAAGAATATATGTATCAAGCTTTAATTAATAAAAAACATTTATCAAAGGAAATAATAGATGCATATGAAAAAGAGCCTATTAAGTTAAAACCATTGGATCCAATGGGTTCATTAGCATAATATAAAATAGGTAATATTATTATAAAAGACAGTAAATTTTAGAGTTAAACTTACTGTCTTTTTTATATAGTGAAAAACATATAATAGATTTTAAGAATATCTAAAAGAATGTTATAAAATAATATGAATTGAGATGAAAGTATAAATTTTTCTTAAATTTACAAATATTAATATATACTATATATAAAGATTATATTATGAGGATTATATGGAAAGAATAATAAATAGTTTTTATCACGATTCAACAAAATATTTTGTTTCAAATACATTTCCTAAAATAGGAGATGAAATAAATATTAAATGCAGATTTTTACGAAATGACAAAATAAAAGATGTGTTTATAAGATATAGAAAATTCGGTGAAGAAGTTATTCAACAAATGGAATTTGACTATGAAAAAAATGGACTATCTTATTATACGACAAAAGTTAAAATGAGAGAGGATATTTTTTCTTATATATTTATATTGACTACAATAGATGAAGTTTATTACTTCAATCAAAGAGGAGCTTTTAATTATAGACTTGATAATTCAAATAATTTTAAAATTCTTGTAAATTACAACGCTCCATCTTGGATGAGTAAAACAGTGTTTTATCAAATAATGCCTGACAGGTTTAGAAATGGTGATGATTCTATTACTATAAAAAGTGAGGATTATATATATCAAGGAAAAAGCCCTATAACTATGAGTTGGGATGAGAAGCCTTATGAATGGCCGATTACTAAAAATTTAGATTTTTATGGAGGGGATTTCTACGGTATAATTGAAAAATTAGATTATTTACAAGAATTAGGAATTAATGCTATTTATTTAAATCCTATTTTCAAATCGCCAACTATGCACAAATATGATGCTCTTGATTATCTTGAAATAGATCCAACTCTTGGAGGTGATGAAGCTTTTATAGAACTTTCTAAAGAAATTCATAAAAGAGGAATGAAAGTTATTTTAGATATTTCGATAAATCATACATCTTCATCAGCAAAATGGTTTAATAAAGATGGAGAATTTTATGATAAATCAATAGGAGCCTATAATAATCCAGATTCTGAATATCGAGAATTCTATTTTATAGAAGATGATGGTTCTTATTATAAATGGAATGGTGTTGATACAATGCCAGTTTTAAATTATGGAAGTCAAAAATTACGAGACATAATTTATAGAGATGAAAATTCTGTTATTAAAAAATACTTAAAAGAACCATATAATATTGATGGATGGAGATTTGATGTAGCGGATGTAATGGCTAGAAATGAAAAGCTAAATGTTTATTATGAGGTTTGGGAAGAAATAAATGAGGCTGTAAAATCTGTAAATAAAAATGCTCTAATACTCTCTGAAGAGTGGCAAGATGCTCCAGAAATGTATAATGGTAAAAGATGGGATTCTACTATGAACTATTTTGGTTCAAATCTTCCAATTAGAGAATTTGCTGGAGAAATAGATGTATTTACTAGAAGAAATGAAAAATTATCTATACTAAAACCATATTTTTCAGCGGAAAATCTAAAAGAAAGAATATTACAAACAATTGTAAATCAGGCTGATATGATTAATTATCAAATGTTCAATTTAGTAAATAGTCATGATATAACCAGATTAAATAATAATCCGGAAATATCTTACGAAAAATATGTAGGTGCAATAACTACATTATTTGGAATTCCTGGTGCTGTAAATATTTATTATGGAGATGAAGTTTACTTAGATGGTCATATTAATTCCTATGAAGGATGTAGATATCCAATGAATTGGGATGAAAACCTAAATGAAATAGAAACTAAAACATATAATTTATATAAAAAATTAATTTATTTAAAAACCAAAAAAGAAGCTTTTCAATTTGGTGGATTTAAAGTGATATATGCAAAAGGCGATGTATTTGCTTTTACTAGATTTACAGAGGATGAAGCATATATAATAGTGTGGAGTAAGTCTGAAAAAGAAAAAAATCTTGATATAGATTTATCTGAAATCGGATTATTTGAAAATTTTGAAATAGAAATGGGACAAGCTAAAGTAAAATTTAGAAACAAGGAAATTATTTCTTTAGATATTTATCCTATGTCGACTATTATTTTAAGGATGGAGTAAAAATGGATAATTACTATTTAATAAAGTTTACATTAGATAGAAAATATGACGAATTGATACAATTTAATATTTTTAATTTTGAAACAATTGGATTTGAAGTTGATGATCCTATAGAAAAGATGGAAATCTTAAAAGAATTGCCAGAATGGGATATTGCAGAATTAGATATAAAAGATGAAAACAATATTTCCTATGGAGTATATTTTGAAGATAGTGAAAAAGGATTGGAAGAAATTGCTAAATTTTTAGATTTTATGAATCAAAATATAGAAGGTTTCGAATATGAAAAAGAATTAATTGACAATTCTAATTGGGAAGAAGAGTGGAAAAAGTCGTACAAATCATTTGAAATAGGGAAATCTATATTAGTTAAACCTTCGTGGGAAGAGATTAGAGATACCGATAGAATAATAATAGAAATTGATCCTAAGATGGCGTTTGGAACGGGTACACATGAAACGACCTCAATGTGCATGGAATATGTTGAACAAATGGACATGAAAGATATGGATGTCTTGGATATAGGATGCGGATCGGGAATATTATCTATATTGTCAAAAAAATTAAACGCAAAAAATGTTGATTCATGTGATATTGATAAAATTGCAATAGATTCTACAATTGAAAATTCAAATATAAATAATGTAGAAGTTAATGCTTTTATCTCGGATTTATTTTCGAATGTAGAAAAGAAATATGATATTATATTTGCTAACATATTAGCGGAAATACTTGTAAAAATGTTATCTGAAGCAAATGAATATCTAAAAGAAAAAGGTATACTTATTCTTTCTGGGATTATTAGAGAAAAGGAGAATTTAGTATTACAAGCTTTAGAAGATAATGATTTTGAATTAATTGATAAAGTATATAAAAATGATTGGGTGTTATTATCTGCAAGGAGAAAAAATGTTTAGATTTTTTGAAGCTGAAACTTCTCTACAAGAAGATAAAATATTACTTAATAAGTTTAATTTAAAGCACATAAAAGTTCTTAGAATAGCGGAAGATGAAAAAATTGAAATCGTAATAAATGGTATCGTTTATTTATCAAAACTTATCGATTTAAATGGAGATAAAATAGCGGAAATAATCTCTAAAAAAGAAGATGAGAATGAATCTAATATTAAGATTAATCTATATCAAGGACTTCCAAAGTCAGATAAATTTGAGTGGATTATTCAAAAATCTATAGAACTTGGAGTAAATGAAATTATACCTTTTGAGTCTGAAAGAACAATTGTAAAATGGGATAATAAAAAAGAAAAGAGAAAATTAGAAAGATATAATGAAATTGCAGAATCTGCAGCTAAACAATCTAAAAGAACATATATACCTACTGTAAATAGATTACTTAGTTATAATGAAATGCTTGAAGAGTTGAAAGATTCATATACTATACTTGCGTATGAAAATCGTGGTAACAATTTAAGAGATATTTTACAAAAAGATAAACCTAAGGAAATAAATATAATTATAGGTCCAGAAGGTGGATTTTCTGAAGAAGAGGTTGAGAAATTTGAAAGTATTGGTGCAAATATAGTAAATCTTGGAAAAAGAATACTAAGGACAGAAACCGCAGCAATCGCTTTAATTTCTATGATTCAATATGAATTAGGAGATATTAATATTTAAATATATTAGTACTTGAAATATAAATATATTTAATATATAATGTTCAGGTAAACCTCAATGGTAACTAAAGCATGTGGGGAGGTGAAATACATGACAGAAGTTAAAGTTGGTGAAAACGAATCAATCGACAGTGCTTTAAAGAGATTTAAAAGACAATGTGCTCGTACTGGAGTTTTATCAGAATACAAAAGAAAAGAGTTTTATGAAAAACCAAGCGTTGTAAGAAAGAGAAAACTTGACGCAGCTAAGAGAAAAAAAAGAAGAGGATAATTCCTTAAATATAAAATTTTAGAGTCTACCTTATATTTGGTAGACTTTTTAATTTTCTAAATAAAATATCGTTAATTTATTGCATGATATATTGATTTTAAGGTATAATTAAATTGTATAAGTGGATTAAAAATTTTACTAATATAATCCCGTTTTACAAGGAGGTTGTATGCTTAAAGAGTTTATAACAAGCCCAGTACTATTTACTTTATTACTAACTATTGCATTGACTTTAGTTTCAATAGAGATTTTTGTACCTGGTTTTGGGATTTTTGGTATTTCTGGAGCATATCTAGTATTTGAATCAATACTTGCAGCTGGAAATATTGAAAATGTTGTTATGTATATTTTATTATCTATATTTATAACTTTAATATTGGATATTATTATAGTAAAGTTTTTCATAAAAAATATGGATAGTAATAAAATAGTATTAAATACTAGTTTATCTAAAGCCAAAGGAAATGGGCCAATTTTTGATACAAAAAGTTTAATTGGAAAAACAGGTATTGTTAACAAAACATTAAGACCTTATGGTGAGGTTGAAGTTGAAGGCGAAGTATATGTTGCAACAAGCTATGGAGACTTTATTTCCAAAGGAGATACTGTAGTTGTAGATAAAGTTGAAGGTAGCACATTATATTGTAAAAAAATAGATAGGAGATAATTATGATTTTAGAATTATTAGATAATAGCGGATTTATTGGTATGGGAATTATTGGCATACTAGTAATAATGTTTGTGTCCATATTCTTTAGATTCATTCCTGTAGGATTGTGGATTACAGCTGCATTTTCAGGAGTTAAAGTAGGGCTTGGAACACTTATTGGTATGAGAATGAGAAGAGTAGCTCCTTCTAAAATAATCAATCCACTTATCAAGGCAACAAAGGGTGGAATTAAAATAAATATTAATGAATTAGAAGCACATTATCTATCAGGTGGTAATGTAAGTAAAGTAGTGGATGCGTTGATTGCAGCTCAAAGAGCTGATATAGATCTTGAATTTGAACAAGCTGCAGCTATAGATTTAGCAGGTAGAGATGTATTCGAAGCTGTACAAATCTCTGTAAATCCAAAAGTTATACAAACACCAACAATTGCAGCGGTAGCAATGGATGGTATTGAAATTAGAGCTATTGCAAAAGTAACAGTTAGAGCAAATTTAAATAGATTAGTTGGGGGTGCTGGTGAAGAAACTATTATCGCAAGAGTCGGTGAAGGTATAGTAACTACAGTAGGTTCATCAACAACACATAAAGAAGTTTTAGAAAATCCAGATAATATATCAAAGAATGTTCTTGTTAAAGGTTTAGACTCAGGTACTGCTTTTGAAATCTTATCTATTGATATAGCAGACGTTGACGTAGGAAGAAATATAGGTGCTGCACTTCAAGCTGATCAAGCGGAAACAGATAAGAAGATAGCTCAAGCTAAAGCTGAAGAAAGAAGAGCTATGGCTGTTGCTCAAGAACAAGAAATGCAAGCAGAAGTAAGACGAATGAGAGCGAAAGTAGTTGAAGCAGAATCAGAAGTGCCACTTGCATTAGCTGAAGCGTTGAAATCAGGCAAGATGGGATACATGGATTATTATAAATTACAAAATGTAATAGCTGATACTGATATGAGAAATTCCATTGCAGGTGATGAGTTAAACCCAACAGAAGGGGAATAATATGGGTTTAATTATAGATCTTTTATCTGAACTTGCAGAAATTGGAGTTGAAGCTGTATCAGATCAACTAAAATCTGAAAAGGAAAGAAAAGACAGAATAAATAAAAATGGTAAAAAGGCAGAAGAATTTTTACAAAGAATAGAAAAAGAATATAAAAATAAAAATTATAAATCAAGTAAAAAATCTTCTGTGAAAACAAATATTAAAAGGGAAAATCCAACAGAATCTAAGACTCCTATTGGAGCGAAAGTAAATAAAAATATCGAAGATATTCCTATTGAGGAAAGACTTAGAAGATATAAAGAGAATAAAAGAAATGCGGAAGTTAAGAGTCTTCAAAGAGAAAAAAATGATATTTTGGAATTTACTAATTTAGAAAATAAAAAAAGAACAAAAAAATATAAACAAATATTGAAAAGTAGAAATGGTGCAAGAGATGCATTTATCTATAGTACAATTTTTGAAAAAAAGTATAGAGATTAATATCTCTATACTTTTCAGTAATTGGAGGTTAATATTAAAGAAATTTTATATGAACTAAAAAAACCAAGTCAGATTAATACTCTATTTGGGAATTTAGATAAAAATATTATATATATAGAAAGAGAATTTGGTATAAAAATAAGGGTATCGGATGATGGATTACATATTAGAGGTAATGAACAAATATTACCACTTGTAAGTCATCTATTTGATGTTCTTTTTGAAATTATTGAAGCAAAGGGAATTTTAACTTTTGAAGATGTTCGTTATGCAGTAAGCATGGAAAAACAAGAAAATTCTGAAAATATAAAAACTTATCTTAATGATATAGTAGTTACCACATATCAAGGGAAACCTATAAGACCAAAGACAATTGGTCAAAAAAGATATGTAGATATTATTAGAGATAATGGTATAGTTTTTGGGATTGGACCTGCAGGTACAGGTAAGACATATTTAGCTATGGCAATGGCTATTGAAGCTTTTAAGAATAAGGAAATAAATAGAATTATTTTAACAAGACCAGCAGTTGAAGCAGGAGAAAGCTTAGGTTTTCTGCCTGGTGATTTACAAGAGAAAATAGATCCATATTTAAGGCCTTTATATGATGCTTTATATGAAATTATGGGTCCAGAGACATATCAAAAGTTAATTGAAAGAGGAGCTATAGAAGTAGCGCCACTTGCTTATATGAGAGGTCGTACTCTTGATAACGCATTCGTTATATTAGATGAGGCTCAAAATACAACACCTCAACAAATGAAAATGTTTTTAACAAGACTAGGATATGGTTCAAAAGCGATTATTACAGGGGATATTACTCAACTTGATTTGCCTAGAGGTAAAAAATCAGGGCTTATAACAATCCGAAATATCCTTAAAAATATAAAAGGTATAGAGTTTGTTGATTTTGACAAAAATGATGTTGTTAGACATCCATTAGTTCAAAGAATTATAGATGCATATGATGAATATGAAAAAAGGATTGAAGATGGAGATTTTAATAAACAATCAAAATAACAAATTAAAAATTGAGAAAGAATTTGAAGAAAAAATAAAAAAAGCTTTAAAAACTTCTTTAAACCATTTGGAATATGGAGATGATTATGAAATTTCTATTTCTATAGTTGATGAAGAAGAGATAAAACAACTAAATAAAGAATATAGGGGAGTTGATAGTGTAACTGATGTATTAAGTTTCCCTTTATTTGAAAGAAATGAAATCCCATCAGAAGGAATGTTAGGTGATATAGTTATTTGTTCGAAAAGAGTGATTGAGCAGGCTGAAGAGTTTGGACATAGTCAAGAAAGAGAGTTTGTGTATTTAACTGTTCATTCACTTTTACATCTTTTAGGATATGATCATATCGAAGAAGATGAGAGAATTGAAATGCGTACTAAAGAAAAAGAAATAATGAAAAAATTAGGTATATTTAAATGAAACCTTATGATGATAAAGAAAGTAAAAAAATAAAAAACAATAGTAAATTAATGGATTCTTTCAATAATGCTATAAATGGTATTATTCAAAGCATAAGTTCTGAGAGAAATATGATAATACATATAGCATTAGCGATTGGTATTTTGGCGGGTTCATTTTTCTTGAATTTTACAAGAATAGAACTTATTATAGTTGCGATTACTATAGTGTTAGTACTTTGTGCTGAATTATTTAATACTGCTATTGAAACATTGACAGATTTAGTTACTGATAATAAATATCATATATTAGCTAAAAGAGTTAAGGATATTTCTGCTGGAGCGGTATTCTTAACTGCTATAAATGCAGTGATTGTTGCGTATTTACTAATATATCCAAAAGTAAAACAAATATTAGAAGGAAATTCAGTATTTGAAAGAGTTATAAAAAATAAAGAGCATTTGGCAGTTTTATCTATAGCGTTAGTATTGATATTGGTTTTATTACTTAAGGGAATATTTTATAAAAAAGATACCACACATTTATTTGGTGGATCAGTTTCAGGGCATTCAGCATTAGGTTTTAATATAGCGACAATAGGTTCTATTATATCTAGAGATTTTTCTATTACATTACTATTGTTTAGCTTAGCGATTCTAGTGGCTGAATCGAGATATGAGAGTGGAATTCATACAAAAAAAGAAGTGATAATAGGTTCTTTTTTAGGAATTTTAGTAGCTTTAGGATTATTTAGTGTTTATTTATAGGAGAATTATGTTTAAGTCAGGATTTGTAACGGTTATAGGAAGACCAAATGTTGGAAAATCAACATTATTAAATGGATTAGTTGGAGAAAAAATTTCAATTATTTCAGATAAACCACAGACAACAAGAAATAAAATACAAATGGTGTATACAGATGAAAAAATGCAGGCCATATTTTTAGATACGCCTGGTATACAAAATCCAAAAAATAAACTTGGAGACTATATGTTAAATATTTCAAAATCTACACTCAATGAAGTAGATTTGATAACTTTTATAGTTGATTTAAGTGAAGATATAGGTAAATTGGATCAGTATATTTTAGAAACTTTAGAAGATGTAGATACAAAAATAGTATTATTAATAAATAAGATAGATTTAGCAACTGATCAAAAACAAATTGATGATTTGAAGTTAAAATTTGAAAAGCTTGGAAGATTTGAAAAAGTTATACCTATTTCTGCTTTAGAAGAAAGAAATTTTGATGAATATTTTTCTGCAATATATGAAATTTTTGAAGAAGGTCCAATGTATTATCCTTCAGATTATATAACTGATCAACCTGAAAGAAATATAGTAGCAGAAATAGTTAGAGAAAAAGCTCTTTTGAATATGTATGATGAAATACCACATGGTATAGCAGTCGAAGTTCTATCGATAAAAGAAAGAGAAGAAAAAGATATTTTAGATATTGAAGTAAATCTCTATGTTGAACAAAATTCTCATAAGGGAATGGTGATAGGAAAAGGTGGATCTATGCTAAAAAAAATAGGTTCTCAAGCTAGAGTGGATATTCAAAATTTAATGGATTCAAAAGTAAATCTTAAGATATGGGTTAAAGTTGCTAAAGATTGGCGTAAAAAAGATTCTAGGGTTAAAGATTTTGGATACATTTAATATAGAAGCAATAGTATTTAGGTCAACAGATTATGGTGAAACAAGTAAAATATTAACTATATTCTCTTTAGAAGAAGGAATTATAACATTAATGGCTAAAGGCGTGAAAAGTCCAAAGTCAAAAAAACAAAATCTTGTGTCACCATTTACTATCGCAAATTTTGAAATAAATAAATCACATAATTTTTACTATCTTAAAGATGGCGAAATTATTTCAAACAATTCTGAATTAAGAAAAGATATTAGCAAAATCTATATTACACAGTTGTTTTTTGATATAATTGAAAACACGTCTATAAAAAATGAGAAAAATGAAATAGTTTATCTATTATTGAAAAAAACATTACAATATTTAGAAAATTCAAAAAATCAAATTTTAATATTAAATATATTTTTGATAAAGTACATATCAATGATAGGATATAAACCTAGATTATTTAATTGTGTGAAATGTGGAAAAAATAAATTTAAGGAAGTATATTTTTCTTGTGACAAGGGTGGAATTCTTTGCGAGAATGACATAGAATTCAATGCGGTAAGATTAAATCAAGAAGAATATAAGTATTTATGTCAAATATTATTAGAAGTGTATGAAAATATAGACATAATCAATACGGGTGATTTTGAAAAGAAAATAGTCAAATTATTGATGGATTTTATTATATATAATACAGGAATAAATGTACCAGCTTCATATAAGATGGTCTCAAAAATTATAGGTATAAAATAATGGAGGATGTATGCATTTACAAGAAATGATGGAAAAGTTAAAAAAATATTGGGCTGATCATGGCGCGATAATATTAGAAGCGTATGATATTGAAAAGGGAGCGGGAACTATGAGTCCGCATACTTTTTTACATGCTTTGGGACCAGAACCTTGGAAAACGGTATATGTAGAACCTTCAAGAAGACCGTCTGATGGACGATATGGAGAAAATCCAAACAGACTTTATCAACATCATCAATTACAGGTTATTTTAAAACCATCTCCTGACAATATTCAGGATATATATTTAAAATCTTTAGAAATAATTGGGATTGATTTATCAATGCATGATGTAAGATTTGTTGAAGATAACTGGGAATCTCCTACACTGGGAGCTTGGGGTGTAGGTTGGGAAGTATGGCTAGATGGAATGGAGATAACACAATTTACATATTTCCAACAAATAGGAGGTATTCCTCTTGAGATTGAGTCATGCGAGATTACAATGGGTATAGAGAGACTTGCTATGTATATCCAAAATGTTGACTCAGTATATGATTTATTATGGAATGATGATATAAAATATGGAGATTTATTCAAAACAGCAGAGTATGAAAATTCAGTTTATTCTTTTGAAGAAGCTGATGTTGAAATGTTATTTAAGCTATTTGAAATGTATGAAAAGGAAGCTAATAGATTAAATGAATTAAAATTAGTTTTACCAGCTTATGACTATACATTGAAATGTTCACATGTATTTAATATATTGGACGCAAGAGGAGCGGTTTCTGTTTCAGAGAGAAATAGTTATATATTAAAAGTTAGAAATTTAGCTAAACAAGTAGCACAAAATCATATTGAAAAAAGACAAGAACTAGGTTTTCCGTTATTAGGAGAAGGTGAGGGCAATGAATAGATATTTACTCGAGGTCGGAGTCGAAGAGTTTCCGGCTAAATATATCAAACAGACAAAGTTACAATTTAAAAATAAAATTGAGGAAATTTTAAAGGAAAACAATTATTTATACGATCAAATCGTAGTAAATAGTTCTCCTAGAAGATTTGCAATTTTAGTAGAGAATATAAAACTAAATGAAGAAAATTCAGAAGAAAAGATAAAAGGACCATCAAAAAAAATAGCTTATGATGAAGATGGAAACCCTTCAAGAGCTCTACAAGGATTTATGAAATCAAAAAGTCTAGAATTAAAAGATTTAGTGATAGAAGAATTAAATGGTGAAGAATATATTTACGCATATATTAGAAAAAGTGCAAAGCCAATAAATGAAGTCCTACATGATGGAATTCCAAATGTTATAAAAAGTATTTCAAACCCACGCCAAATGAGATGGGGTGGTAAGAACTTAAGATTTTTAAGACCTATAAGATGGATAGTTTCAATATTAGATGATAAGGTTTTAAAATTCGATTTAGAAGGTATACAAGTATCGAACATAACTAAGGGACATAGAACTTTAGGGAGTTCAGAAATTGTGATTAATTCAATAGATGAATACGAATCAAAGCTTGAGGAAAATTTTGTAATAGTATCTGAATCAAAAAGAAGAAAAATGATTCTTAAAGGTATAAATAGACTTTCTCGAGAAAAAGGTGGATCTTATCACGAAGATGAAGATTTGCTTGAAGAAATCATTCATATTAATGAATATCCAACACCTTTTATTGGAGAATTTGATCCAAAATATTTATCATTACCCAAAGAAGTTATTATAACTCCGATGAAAGATCATCAAAGATATTTCCCTGTTGAAAATGGCGAAAACTTATTACCTTATTTTATATCTGTGAGAAATGGCGATGAAAAGGGTATAGAAAATGTAGTAAAGGGAAATGAAAAAGTATTAGTTGCAAGACTTGAAGATGCTAAATTCTTTTTTGAAAAAGATTTAGAAACAAATCTTGAGGATAATGTAAAAGAGCTTGAAAACTTAAGTTATCATGATGGACTTGGAAATATGTTAGATAAAACATATAGACTTCAAAAATTAGTTCAAATCATAGGTGAAGATATGATGTGTGGACAAGAAGCGATTAATATCTCATCCAGAGCAGCATATCTGTCTAAGGCAGATTTAGTTACTAGTACTGTAATTGAATTTACTGAATTACAGGGGATAATGGGTAGAATTTTTGCTGAAGAAAGTGGTGAATCGCAACTGGTATCTACAGCAATCGAAGAACAATATATGCCGGTTAAATCAGGTGGTGAACTTCCAACGACTACAAGTGGCCGTATTCTATCTATTGCTGATAAGCTTGATACAATTGTAGGTTTATATTCAATAGGTATTGAAGTAACAGGATCTCAAGACCCATATGGTCAAAGAAGAGCTGTAATAGGAATGTTGAATATTCTTATGAAATTTAAAATAAATTTAGATTTAAAGAATATGATAAGAGAAGCTTTATATATTTATGTTGATATGTTTGGTGAAACTTTTGATTTTGAAGATGTTAACACTAAAGTTGAAGGTTTTATAAGAATAAGATTTAGAAATTTACTAATCGATGAGGGGTATAAACACGATTTTGTTGACTCTATAATTAATCAAAAAGATTTAAATATTTATCAAATGTATCAAAAACTGAAAACAATAACGCAAAGAAATGAATCTAAAGATTCGTTTAATCAGGACTTAAATAGATATATAAGAATAGTGAATATGTCAAACAACTCTACAACAGATGAGATAAATACTGAGTATTTGCAAGATGAAGATCAAGTTATATATAATGAATTATATAGATTAGAAGATATAGACAATGCAATTAATGAAAGTGCATTTGAAAAATCATTAGATTTATTAGATGAATTGGTATTTGAAATGGATAAATATTTAGATAACACGCATATAATGACCGATGATGAAAATGTTAAGAATGCTAGACTTGCAATTATAAAGAGTGTTGATAAAAGAATAAAGAAAATCTTTGATCCAACTAAGATAGTAAGATAGAGAGGGCTTATGATTAATTTGTTTGTTATTTCGGACTCAACAGGTGAAACTGTAAATCAATTAGCGAATGCTTTAACCATTCAGTTTCCAAATGTACATTTTAATAGAAAAAGATTTTCAAATATAACTAGTGTAGATCAATGTAATAATTTATTTGAGGGTCTTGGAGAAGAGAAGACAATAGTTCTTTTGACTGTTATTGTTGAAGAAATAGTTGATATGATTAAATCATATGAAAATGAAAATATTATTGTTATAGATTTATTATTAGATCCTGTTAAGAAGATAGAAGAGTTTTTAGATGAGAAAGCTCATAGAAAAACAGGTATGATGAGAGATTTAGATAACGAATATTTCAATAAGATTGAAGCTATAGAATTTGCTATGAACTTTGATGATGGGAAAAATCCTAAAGGTTTTTTAGATGCTGATATAGTTTTGCTTGGAGTTTCAAGAACTTCAAAAACTCCTTTATCAGTTTATTTAGCAAATAAATCATATAAAGTAGCAAATTTACCATTAGTACCAGAAATCAGTATCCCAAAAGAAATCTATAGTGTAGATCCAAAGAAACTTGTAGGACTAATTATAGATAAGGATAAATTAAATCAAATTAGAAATCAAAGATTGTTAGCATTAGGATTAAGTTTAGAATCTTCGTATGCTACCGATGAAAGAATAACTGAAGAGTTAGAATATGCAAAGAAATTATATAAAGAATTAGGTTGTGTTGTAATTGACGTTTCATTATCAACTATTGAAGAAACGGCAGCTAAAATTATAGAACATATAGAAAATTAGAAGTGATTTTATGGCGTTTATTAAACAAGATCAAATAGATGAGCTTAAAGATAGGCTTGATATTGTAGACATTATTTATGAATATGTAAATTTGAAAAGGGCAGGGTCTAGTTTTAAAGGACTGTGTCCGTTTCATAATGAGAAAACACCTTCATTCTCTGTTTCAAGAGAAAGAGGGTATTTTCATTGTTTTGGATGTCATGAAAGAGGAGATGCAATTTCATTTATAATGAAAATTGAAAATCTTAATTATGTAGATGCATTAAAATTTTTAGCGGATAAATACGGTATGACTTTAGAAGAAAGTTATAGTTCGCAAGAAAGTATAGATAGAAGAAAAAGACTTTATGAAATTAATTCTATGGCTGCTAAATTTTATATGAAAAATTTACTAACAGATGATTTCCCTCAAGAATATATGCAAAAAAGAGGTCTTAGTAAAAGAATCTTAAATAGATTTTTCTTAGGTTATGCTAAAAATGACAATGGACTTTATGAATATTTGAAATCAAAAGACGTTAAAGACTCGGAAATGCTAGAACTTGGTCTAGTTAGTCAATTCAATAATAGAATTGTTGATAAATTTCAAGATAGACTAATATTTCCGATATTGAATAATAAAAATAAAGTTATTGGTTTTGGTGGACGTACATTAACTAATAATAAAATAAAATATTTAAATTCTCCAGAATCAGAAATTTTTAAGAAACGTAACAATGTTTATGGTGTAAATGTTCTTAATAAGACAAGAAATCAAAATAAGATAATTTTGGTTGAAGGTTATATGGATGTTATTGGACTTTATAATAAAGGCATTGACTATTCAGCTGCAACCTTGGGAACAGCTTTAACTGAAGAACAAGCAAGGATTATTAAAAGATATGGTAACGAAATATATATAGCTTATGATGGGGATACAGCTGGTATAAAAGCTACTCTTAGAGCTATTGATATATTTAAAAATATGGATGTTCAATTAGAAATTTTAGAGTTTCCAGATGGAATGGATCCAGATGAATATATAAGTAAATATGGACTGGAAGAATTTGAAAAATTACTAAAAAATTCGACAAATCCTATAGACTTTAAATTGCAAAAACTTTTGGATTTAAGTCCTAATAAATCTGATTTTATAAAAGAAGTTATTACATTTTTATCAGAATTTAAGGGGAATACAGTTAGAGATATTTATATAGATAAGGCTGCAAAATTTTTGGGTGTAACTACAGCTTCTTTAAGAAAAGATGTTGAAGAGAAAATTAATCAAAATAAGAAATCGAAATTTGGGAATAATTTTCAAACTTATAATAATGGGTATAAATTAAATACTCGAGAAGTAATCTATGATAATGAGAAAAATAGTGATACTTATGATATAGAAAAAATGATAGTAGTTTATTCGCTTACAAATAAAGATAATTATAATAGGCTAAAAGACTATTTTATTTTTATAAAAGATAAAGACTTATTAAATATTTCTAAATCTATTGATTCAGTTTATAAAGGGGAAATAGCTGCTGAGAGTGTTTTAGAATCTGATTTATTCAGAAAACATAATTTGTTTTCTTATTTTTCAATTGCAAAACTAAATGCAGATAATGAAGAAGTGATTAATGAACTAATCGATAGAATAGAAAAAGTAAAGTTAAGTGAAGAATTAAAATTGATAAAAGAAGATCTGACTAAAGATATATCAAATGAAGAATTAATCAATAAGTATCAAGAATTACTAAAGAAATTGACTTAGGAGGTAATTATGAAGGATAAAGACATCGAATTAGAAAATACCAGATTGTCTATTATAGAAGAAGCGAAATCGATAGCCGAAGACAATAATGGGACTATTTTAGTATCTCAATTAGAGTCAATTGAAGGTTTTTCAACTTTAGATGATGATTTAATAGAAAAAATAAGAAAAGAATTATCCGAAAGTGAGATAGATTTACTAAAAGATGGATATGAAGAAATAGAATCAGACTTAAGTGAAATAGATTATGATAGTATTGACGATTCTACTGATTTAGAAGAAGATGATGAAGAGGAAGAAGAAACAAATCTTAATGATATAAAGGGTGCTTTTGTAGATGATCCAGTTAAGATGTATCTTAAAGAAATTGGTAAATTAAGTCTTTTATCTAAAGAAGAAGAAATCACTTTAGCTAAAGAAATGGAAGAAGGTTCAATTGCGTATAAGCTTATTGAAGGTTTGCCATATACTATAGATGAAGAAGTAGAACTATCTAAGAAACAAACATATTTTGATTTAGCGAAGAAGATATTATTCGGTTATTCAAAATTAGAAGCTGGAGAAGAGATTTCTCAAGAGAGATTAGATGAAATTAAATTTCTCTATAATATGAGAAAATTTACGAATCAAGAAGGTGAATTAACCGAAGATGAAACTTCAAAACTTCAAATTCTTAAAGCCTTAAATGATCTAATAGTAATAAGATTAGATAAATCTGTAGTATCAGAATACAAAATAAAAGATATTATGATTTCTATAGAAATGATTCATGCGGTTCTTTTTGATCTATTAGTTTCTAAAGATGAAGATATAGTTTTAGATGGGAAAAATGTAAAAGAATATTCAAGTACAAGTGATTTTGTGTATAAAAATAAGGATGCCATTATAAAACTTTCAAAAAAAATAAGTGAAAAAGGCGACACTGAAGAAAGTTTCTATAAGGAATTTAGTGATCTTGACTTTGAACCAATAGCAGATAATGAAAAACTTTCAACAGAAGTTAAATATGAAATATTAAAATATTATGTATATTCTGATCTAGTTGTTAGAGAAAGATATGGTAAATTTAATAAAGATATCGTATTTTATGAAGAAGAAAATTACCAAATACTTGATATTGGTTTAGAAAAGATATTGAATAGAATTAATGGAAACTGTGAAGATTTAGAGACTTGTACATTAAGTATGGACGAGTATGATGAAATCAAACAAATTTTTGAAAAAGGTAAATTAAACGAAAAAATAATTTGTAGAAGTGATTTAACAGAACAAGATATTAGATATCTAAAGAAATTAACAAGAATTGGAAAGTTTGCTAAGGGTAAGCTTGCTGAAACAAACTTAAGACTTGTAGTTTCAATAGCTAAGAGATACGTAGGTAGAGGAATGAGCTTTTTAGATTTAATTCAAGAGGGGAATTTAGGTCTAATGAAAGCTGTAGAAAAATTTGACTACAAACGTGGATTTAAGTTTTCAACATATGCTACTTGGTGGATTAGACAATCCATCACAAGAGCAATTGCGGATCAAGCCCGTACAATAAGAATTCCTGTTCATATGGTTGAAACTATCAATAAATTATCAAGAGTTCAAAGACAATTAGTTCAAGAACTAGGAAGAAATCCTACAAATGAAGAGATTGCAAAAGAAATGGGCATAGATGTTGATAAGGTTATAGAAGTTAGGAAAATAGCGCAAGAGCCAGTGTCTTTAGAAACTCCTATAGGGGAAGAAGATGATTCACATTTAGGAGATTTTATAGAAGATGAGAAAGCTCTAGCTCCTGATGATGCAGCAAACCAAACTATGCTTAAAGAACAACTTGAAGAAATACTTTCATCTTTATCTGATAGAGAAAAGAGAGTAATTGAAATGAGATTTGGACTTATTGATGGTGTTCCTAAAACTTTAGAAGATGTAGGCAAGGAATTTGACGTAACAAGAGAACGTATAAGACAAATTGAAGCAAAAGCAATTAGAAAATTAAGAAGACCAGGAAAAAGTGATAAAATTCGTGACTATTTAGAAGGTCTATAAAATGAATATTAAACATTTAAAGAACGACTAACTGCAAAGGTTTTTTCGTTCTTTTTTTTTGTGAAATGAATATATTTTTAATACATAAAACTTTACATAAAATATAATGAAAACGTTCACAAAAATACTTTTTTTATGTACAATAAAATTAAATATTAATAATTAATTATTAATATTTAGTTTTATTGTAGGAGGGAAATATGAAACTTCGAAAAAATGTATTAGTTACTCTTGGGATTTTAGTAGCAATCGGTGGCGGTACTTCATACGCGGATAGTAATATAGAACCTAATTCACGTAGATGCCCCATTAGTACATCATATAGATTCTTATTGTAATAGAGATAGTCGATATATAAATGTAAAAGGAAGCTATAGAACTTACCATACTGCTATAAAGGAATAATAATATGAAAAAAAGTTTAATATTTATTTTATCAATTTTATCATTGTTATTAGTTTCATGTAAATCTGATGAAGTAGATACTAATAAGGAAACGATTTCTGAAACAAATGAATCGATAACCGAAACTCTTACAGAAACGAAAGACTTAGAAACGAAGAAAAATTCTATTTTCGCGGAAGGAATTCTTAAAGATAAAGACTATTCAAATGTATTAGCTGAAATAGATTATTTAGAAAATGAAAACTATGAATTAAAAATTAGAATTGAACAAAAGGATGATATAATATTTACAACAGAAAATCAAAATGTATATGCAGATATTTATATATATAGTAAAAAAAATAATACTGGTGAGATATTACATCAAAAAAGTATAGATGATGAATCTTTATACAAAATACCATTAGTAGATAATAAGATTCCGGCAGTTACGGAATTAGTCATTGATAAAGATTCAAAATTATTGACAGAAGAAGAGCATAATGCAATATTAAATAAAGAACCTGGATTATGGATTTCTGTTCAAATTAGAGATCCACAAGGATTTATATTAGAAATTTCAAATACTATATTTGGAGAACAA